>PNEW01000013.1 GCA_002922725.1 Verrucomicrobia bacterium Opi.OSU.00C
CGATCACTAAAGATAAATGACAAAACATTAAACCGTCGTGTTTGACTGATATCCCAGATGTCATCTGTTGGCCAATAAACAGCCGCAATTCCTTTAGAGATTTTACTGTGAAAAGTAAAACTCTGGGTATCGCGTGCTTGAACGAAATATACTTTCCTCTCATTTGTGTAATCGGGTTTTTTCACTTTTCTCTCCGGAAGAGAACCTAAAGTAACGCTAACTCCTTTAATAGTTTCTGCTAAGTTTAAATCCCCTACACAAAATTTGGATATTTAATGGGTTTAGCGATGACTACTCCAGAAGAAGTAATGGCAATTGCTGATATAATTTTGGAAATTGGAAGTGAAATGCAAGATAGAGGAATAAATGCAGATGAACTGAAGCGATCGATCGAACCCTTACTTACAAGTCTTCGTGTACAAATGCGCAATAATAATTATTGGCTCAATACTGTTCTACTCAGTTCCCAGGAATACCCACAAAAATTGGATTGGGCACGAAGTATAACTGCGGATTATAAATCAATTACCGTCGAAGAAATCAATCGACTGGCACATAAATTCCTAAAAAAAGAAAAAGCCTTAAGGGTATATGTGATCCCCGCGAATCTGAAAGTATCAGCGAACCCAGTTCTGATTGATTAAATGATGTGGCTGCCTTTCAGTGTAAGATTGTGGCATGCAATAATGGTAGGATAATAAAAGTACTTTATCGAATAATATGTTTATATAATTGTATTTTAATCCATTCTTTCCCGCTTAGGGTCAAAATACATTCATTATTAGATGTAAACATTTGACTAAAATGTAATTAAAACTTTTAAATCTACTTTGCGTTAAAAAGTTTAACGTAAAAATTAACTCATTTTAAAAGGAAACCAATGCCAAAATATGCATGGCCATTAATCGTTATCGCAATCGCTGTTGGACTCTTGTTAATGTTTAGCAGCCGAGTTATTGTTACAGTACCAGCTGGTCATGTAGCAGTAGCGACATTATTCGGAGAAGTGGAACCTAAACCTTATAAAGAAGGATTACATTTTCCGGTAAACCCACTTCTTAAGTGGTATTTTTTTGATGCACGACAAAAGACTCTTAAAGATCAGGCTAATGTTCCATCGCAGGACCAGCTTCAGACTAAAATCGATGTTAGCGTACAATTTCGTCTTGTTGGTGATATGGCTGCGCGAATACTAAAAGATACAGGTTCATTTCAAGATGCAGTAAATGTGCACCTAGTACCTAAATTAAGGTCACTATTACGTGAACAAGGTAAATCGGTGGAACGGGCAGAAGATTTTTTTGCCGAAGAAACCCAAGAAAGGTTACAAATAGCCTTGGAGACTGATTTAAGTACTTATCTTTTAGATAAAGGGATTGATGCACAAGCAGTCCTTATTCGTGATATTACACTCCCCCCTTTTATTATTCGAGCAATTGAATCAAAGAAAGAACGGGAACAAGAAGTTGAAAAACAAAGAGCTGAACTTGAGCGATTCAGGACGGAACAACAACAGTTGATTGCATCAGCTGAGGCGAAACGAGAAGCAGCGGAACAGGAGGCTCTACAACGTAGGTTGCTAGCTGATGCCCAAGCTTATGAAATTGGAAAAATCAACGAGGCTATATCGACGAATCCTGCTTACCTTCAACTTCAAGCCTTAGAGGCTTTAAAAAGCATTTCCAAGGATCCATCTTCTAAGTTATATTTTCTCAATGGAGATAGTCCACAGCCTTTGCCGTTGTTAAATATCGGTGATCCTTTAGGAGGTAAACAATAAGTTGTTCTGTTATCTTTTAAATAAGATATACCACACAAATATAGAGCAGTTTTAAAAATTAGTTTGTTGCCTTTTTACTACAAGTATTAAGTACTCGCTGTGTAAAGTATTTTCAAGTTGCCCGGTTATTGACTGGGGAAATGTGATTCAATTATTTATAACTATCTTGTTTATGGTAAGTTTAACATGAATCAATTTTAGACTAATGCCCGCTGAAATAAAGAAAACCTCATTTTCAACCAAACCATTTAGTGGTTTTGATATTGAAAGAATACGTGGTGATTTTCCTATCCTCAATTTACGGATAGGAGATCATCCACTTGTCTACTTGGACAATGCCGCGACAACACAGAAACCAAAGGTGCTTATTGAATATTTAAACAAATTTTATAGTGAACAAAATGCTAATATTCACCGTGGGGTCTATTTTCTTAGTGAAAAAGCTACTGATGCTTTTGAAAGATCTCGCATCCGAATAGCCAATTTCATTAATGCATCCGATGACCGTGAAATAGTATTTCTCCGAGGAACTACTGAAGCAATTAATTTAGTCGCTCAGTCTTTTGGACGTCGTTTTATAAAGAAAGATGATGAAGTTATTATCTCTATTCTTGAGCATCATGCAAATATTGTCCCTTGGCAGATTATATGCGAACTGATGGGTGCTAAGCTCAAGATAATACCTATGGATGATCGGGGAGTACTTGATTTAGAAGCCTATGAAAAGATGCTCAATGATCGTACTAGGATAGTTGCTATCACCCATATTTCAAATGCTATTGGAACAGTAAACCCTGTTAAAGAAATGATTGAAAAGGCACATCAATGGGATATCCCTGTTTTAATCGATGGTGCACAATCTATTCCTCATTTCCCTATTAATGTTAGTACAATGGATTGTGATTTTTTTGTATTCTCGGGACACAAAATATTCGGACCGACAGGAGTCGGCGTTCTTTATGGTAAAGAAAAATGGTTACGTGAAATGCCACCTTATCAAGGGGGAGGTGAAATGATAAATACGGTAACAATGGAAAAAAAGTACTTTTAAAGATATCCCATATAAATTTGAAGCAGGGACACCAGATATTAGTGGGGTAATTGGGTTATCTGTAGCGATTGATTACTTTGAAGGTTTAGATATTGAAGCTATACAAGTTCACGAAATTGATCTTTTGAATTATGGGACAGAAGTTTTGGAGCAAGTTAGTGGGTTAAAAATTATTGGAAATGCACCTGAAAAATCAAATGTCTTATCTTTTGTTTTAGCAGATATACACCCTCATGACATAGGGACTTTTCTTGATAGCGATGGGATTTCTGTTCGCACCGGTCACCATTGTGCACAACCACTGATGAAACGTCTCTCTGTTTCAGCCACAGCAAGGGCTTCATTAAGTTTTTATAATACACGGGAAGAGATTGATAAATTAAAGGATAGTCTACTTAAAATCAAAAATTTTTTTAATTAATGAATGAATTAACAGAGCTTTATCAAGAAATCATTCTCGATCACAATAAACGACCACGTAACTACTATTTAATTGAGGATGCAACTCATAGTGCAGAAGGGCATAATCCTCTTTGTGGCGATGAGATTTCAGTTTCTTTGCGCTTGAACGGTGACCAAATAGAAGATATTTCTTTTCAAGGTGAAGGCTGCGCAATTTCAAAAGGTTCCGCCTCTTTGATGACAACGCTAATAAAAGGTAAATCACTAAAAATGGCAAAAGCAGAATCTTCTATTATCAAGCAAATGCTTACATCTTCTGAAGAATCAGAAATCTCAATTGAAGAAATAGGAGATATAATAGCTTTATCTGGAGTTCGCCGTTTTCCAGTACGTATTAAATGTGCAACTCTAGCCTGGCACACTTTTGAGGCTGCTCTCAATGGTGACGAGAAGACAACGACCGAATAATCATATTTGATTGTAATATATTTCTGGATTTTTAAGTTTTTGAATATAAAAGTTAAAGAATTATTTCCTGTTATCCCAGTATTTGCAGGACTGAATAGTGATGCATTAAACTCTCTCATTGAGAGAGTGCGGGTATTTGACTATTCGCCAGGTGATATTATTATATCTGAAGGGACTTTGGGAGACACACTGTATGTTGTTGCTGAGGGTGCTGTTGAGGTAGTTAAGAATCTAGACTTAGCGAATGAGAGGGTGATCGCTACCTTGGATGTAAAAGAAACATTTGGTGAGATGTGTATAATTGAGCCCGTGGCACGATCAGCATCGGTTCGCGCTCTAACTGAACCAACATTACTTTATGCATTACACAGCTCAGATCTTTACCGTCTTTACAAGGTTAATCCTGAACAATTTTCTATTTTAATTCTTAATATTGCGCGCGATATTTGCAGACGATTAAGACAAGTAGATGAACTGTATACAGTTAAGGTTGTTTAGGGTATTATATCATTTATAATATTCTATTTATGTTCTTAATTCACCTTTTTTATTTCGCTTTAACCGGTATCGGTCTTGGGTTAGTTTTTTTTTGGCGGAGAAACGAATTAAACTTATTTGATCCCTTGGGATTCTCCATCGAAGGTTCCCTGATATTTTCAACTCTCACTGTTGCAATAATTTTTACTGTGCACTTCTTGTCCCGTTGGTCCGTGGGACATTGGTCATCGCTTAAGCAAAGTGCCCACGAACTAAATTGTTGGATCGGTGAAATGAAAAATATTCAAATACTTATTATTTCTTTAGCTAGTGGAGTCGGAGAGGAGATAATATTTAGAGGGTGGTTATTAAATGAAATAGGCCTAATCTCCTCTTCATTGGTGTTTGGGGTTGTTCACTGGCCACCAAATAAGCACTGGCGGTTTTGGCCTTTTTTTGCATTTAGTATGGGGATGATTCTCGGTTTACTTTGTATCTGGTCTAATACTTTGATTTACGCGATTGTTGTTCATGTTGGTATAAATTTATTAAACCTTCGCTTATTACCAAAAATTGTTAATTCTGGAGAGTACGACAAGAGATAATTTTCATCAAAAAGTGAAATCTAAAATTATTGATTATACTTTACCTATTTTTAGCTTGAATAAACTTGTGTTGAGGATTTTCAATCCAGAATCCACCAATTGCTATGGCGAAAGGTATAAAAATTGAAAAGATGAAGATGGGTTCATATTGACCTAGATATTGTTTAGAGAGGCTAAAAATAAAAGGTCCAAGTGAACTGCTAATAACTGTAATAGAACCTGATAAACCGGCTATGACTCCTAAGTGGAAACGCCCATAGTAACGCGGCCAGGAAACACCGTTTAAAACTTGCCAACAGCCTGTGGGAATACCAATTCCTAAAATAATAAAAACCTTTCCTATTATAGAAGGCATAATGAGCATTCCAGCTGGAGCTATAGCACTAGCAGCAGCCATTAAAATAAGAACATATTTAAGTCGGGTTTTATCGGCTAACCAACCCGTGATAAAATTTGTGATGACACCGACGATAGCCATAGGGATAAACAGATTCAATGTCATAGCTTTGCTTAATCCAAGTTCTCCACCAATTGAAATGACATGAAAGGTATACCCAGTGGTGAACATTGCGCTGAAAGCAAAGTTTATATTGAGGAGCCAGAATGAATAGGTTCTGATCGCCTGTTCCAGAGTGAATTCATGTACAGTCACCCTATCTGAGTTTTTAATAGGATCTTCTTTAACCGGAGGGAGTTCACCATCCATAAAAAGACCACATTCTTCGGGGTTATCTCGAAATAAAATCCACGCAATAAGAGCACTACCGAAGATGAGTAATAAGCCTAAGATTAACCACGCCCCACGCCACCCACACCATTCGATAAGAGCATTAAAAACTTTGGGTGTAATAGTAAAGGCGAATGTAGATAACGTTCCGCTGATTGCCATGATCAGACCTCGTTTTTTATCAAACCATTTTCCCATAATATTTTGTGACATAACCCAAAGGAATCCTTGGGCAATTAAGCGGATTAAGAAAAATCCAATTAATACAGTGATAAAGGAAGCGCTCCACCGATTAATCATAACAATGTTAATGCTAATGAAAGCTGCAATACGGTCTGATTGACTTAATAAAATAAGAGAAAATCCCATACTAATTAAGGCAAAGAAAATGCATTTTCTTCCGCCATATCGATCATATAGTTTGCCGGACCAGGGTAGGAGTAGTCCTCCAAGAAGAGTTCCAAGGAAATAGGCGAAGCTTAAATGAACACGAGTCAAGCCAAGATGAATTATGAGGTGATCTATAAATACACTTACTCCACTGGTTTGTCCTGGCATCGATGAAATAAAAGAAAGTGTTCCTACTCCAACAATTAACCAACCGTAAAAAAATGGCATCCGTGCGGGCGATAAAGGAAAATTAGGTGCCCAAAAGTTTGAACCTTTACTTTTCATCAAGATTTATCTGGATCATTTTTATTAATAGAAGCTATATTAATTGGTGTTGCGTGCTAATAAAAAATTTGAATAGTCAATATCCAAATATTGAGGATAAATAATAAATAAGGCTCAACTGATACAAAAATAAATTTAGAACGATAGGACTGCGCACTAAATACGCTGCAGCAATTAGCAGACAAGCATTTTCACAACAATCGTATAAATGTAACTATTACTTAATAATAGTAAATTTTAATTTCAAATTACCCTTTTATTATGAATAAAATTTTAAAATTGATTACTGAAGATGAGAGTCTTTCTCCCGATCAAATAGGAGAAATTCTTGGAATGAATAAAAATGATGTAGAAAAGGAATTGATCAAACTTAAGGATGACAATATCTTATTAGGTTGGAGGCCGATCCTAAATCAAGAGGCCCTAGGACAAGAATTTGTACGTGCAGTTATTGAAGTGAAAATAAGCCCGGAGCGTGAAGATGGGTTTGATCGTGTTTCTAAACGAATAAGTCAATTTAATGAAGTAGAATCATGTTACTTGATGTCAGGAGGCTATGACTTACTGGTTGTTGTCAAAGGAGATACTTTACATAAAGTAGCTGCATTTGTATCAGAAAAATTAGCTACACTCTCTGGGGTCTTATCGACAGGAACTCATTTTTTATTGAGAGCTTATAAAGAACAAGGTTACTATCTTGGGGATAAAGGGCAAGGTAGTGATAAACCTGCCATTACTCCGTAATGAACCAGGGTAGTTCAAAATATATAGCGAATCATATCAAAGAGTTGCCTCGTTCGGGAATTCGCGACTTTTTTGCAATTGTTTCACAAGTACCCGATGCTATTTCACTTGGAATCGGAGAACCTGACTTTATTTCCCCATGGCATGTACGTGAAGCTGCAATTTTTGCCCTCGAACAAGGCAAAACAAGCTATACTGATAATTTAGGCCTGATTGAGTTGAGGATAGCAATTGTTAAATATCTTGAATCAAATTTTGGTATAACTTATAATCCACACGATGAAGTTTTGGTTACAACCGGTGTATCTGAAGCTTTAGATGTAACTTTGCGGGCGATTATAAATCCGGGCGACAAGATATTATATCATGAACCTAGTTATGTTTCTTATCACCCTAGTGTAACATTGGCCCATGGTGAAGCTATTTCAGTTCCGACGTGTTCAAAAAATAATTTTAAGCTTGAACCTAAATCTTTGATAAATGCATGGCAACCAGGTTGTAAAGCTCTCCTCCTTAATTTTCCTACTAATCCAACAGGCGGGACAATTGATCATGAGAAACTAGTTGAGATTGCGCGATTTGTGGTAGATAAAGACCTCCTTGTTATTAGTGATGAAATATATGCTGAACTTACTTTCGAAGGTAAACATAGAAGCATTGCTTCACTCCCCGGAATGAAAAACCGTACTGTACTTCTTCACGGAGTTTCTAAAGCTTTTGCGATGACAGGCTTTAGGTTAGGTTACGTTTGTGCCACACCCGCGCTAATTGAAGCTATGACGAAAGTACACCAGTATAGTATGATGTGCGCACCCATTTTAAGCCAAACTGCTGCAATTGAAGCTCTAAATAACGGAGGGGATAGTGTTCAACGAATGTTTGAGCAATACTTGCGGCGTCGCGAATACATGGTTCGTCGGTTCAATGAAATCGGATTACCCTGCTATTATCCTGAGGGTACTTTTTATACCTTTCCCAATGTTCAATCAACGGGTTTAACCGAAATCGAATTTTCGCATCGTCTTCTCCGTGATCAAAAGGTCGCAGTCGTTCCCGGCACCGCATTTGGTGAAAAAGGAAAAGGGCATATTCGTACTAGCTTCTCATCAAGTTATGAGCATATTATCGAAGCTACTGATCGAATAGAGCAGTTTGTCGGGAACCTATGAAATGAATACTCTTCGACATGTAGCTATTGTAGGGCGACCCAATGTTGGTAAGAGTCGACTTTTTAATCGTCTTTCAAACAGCAACATTGCGATCGTACACGATGAACCAGGTGTAACACGAGATGTCAATAGTGTTGTTGTTGATGATAAATTCATACTCTTAGATACAGGTGGTATAGGTTTAACTATAAAATCTAATAGCCAGGATCTTAATTTTGCTGTTGACGAACAGATAGATTTTGCCATCCAAGCCGCAGATATAATTCTTTTTTTGGTTGATGGCCGTAATGGGTTAACAGCCCTCGACGAAATTATTGCAGAAAAGCTTCGAAATTATGGAAAAACATCATTTTTAGTGATTAATAAAATAGATTACCCTAAACTTGAAGAAGAAACAGATGATTTTTCACGCTTGGGGTTAGGGGCGGGTTTAATGATATCAGCTGAGCACAGTCGGGGTATTGAAGATCTTCGTTCTCATATATATAGACTAATTGGACCGATAAGTGATCAAAATATAAATAAAGAAGACCAAAGGATAAAACTATGTTTTTTGGGACGTCCCAACGTTGGTAAATCTTCGATATGCAACAGTTTGATTAAATCAAAACGCTTGATCGTTGACGAAAAGCCGGGGACGACAAGAGATGCCGTAGAGATTGATTTTGATTACCTCAAAAATGGTGAATCAACTTGGCTATTTACTCTCATCGATACTGCTGGTTTACGTAAAAAGAAAAAGATCAATTCTTCGGTCGAATACTTTTCAACTGTTCGGTCACATCATGCTATTGAAAGGTCTAGTGTGGTTTTTTTAGTCCTTGATGCAAAGACGGGTGTAACAAAGCAAGATAAATTGCTTGCTGGAAAAATATTAGAGTTTGGACGTAGTATAGCGATTATAGTAAATAAATGGGATTTTGCCCTAGAGTCGTTCGAACGAAATCCAATTCCAGGCTATGAAGACGAAGCAGAATTTCGCAAAGAATTTACAGTATCCTTGCTTAAAGAACTCTTTTTTTTACCCGATAGTCCAGTTATTTATGTATCTGCTAAGACAGGTTACGCTTTAGAAAATATACTAGAATCAGCATCTTTACTTAATGAAACGTCGCTACGTCAATTATCTACACCCCAAATTAATCGTTTAATTTCTAAATTAGTATTACGTAAATCTCCTCCAATGATAAAAGGTAGGCGATTTAAAGTATACTATGCTTTGCAGACAGGTAAACAACCACATCGCATTCGCTTATATTGTAATCAAATAGCACGTTTAGATGACAGCTACCGACGCTATTTAGAATCCAATTTCACATCAGAATTTAAATTGCAAGGATGTCCGATAAAAATTGAGCTTGTGGGCAAAGAAACTCGAGGAAAATGAGATAATATTTTGAAAAAATAGTTGAAGGGTTAATTTATTGAGTAAGATTTCAACAGTATTTATGGGGTCTGATGCCATCGCTTTACCGATGCTAAGGGATCTTTTAACTTCTTTCAATGAGAGGATTAGTTTAAAAGGTGTGATCACGCAACCCGACCATCATTCTGGTCGTGGGTTGAAACTAAAAATTAATCCGATTAAGAGTTGGGCGGTACAAAATAATATAGCTGTTAAACAACCTGTAAAATTAGGGAATGAAATATGTCATTGGTTGGAAGAACAAGGATGTGCCTTTATTATTATTATGGCTTATGGACGTATTTTACGAGAAAAGTTATTAAAGATTCCTAAGTTAGGTGTAATCAATTTACATGCTTCATTATTGCCAGCTTATCGTGGAGCTTCCCCTATTCCAGCAGCGATTGCCTCGGGTGATTGCTTTACAGGAGTTACGATAATGCGTGTTGTGCCGGAACTTGATGCAGGGCCGATACTTGATTATGAGAAAGTATCGATTGATTTAATAGATGATGCGCATATGGTAGGAACAAAGATTGGAAAAGCAGCGGTTATTGTAACAGAAAGAAATTTATCCAAAATTATAGAAGGAAGATCAAAATTTGTTCCACAAAACAATAAAGAAGCTACTTTTACACGCCTTTTGGATAAAAAAGATGGAATTCTTGACTTTAGAGCTTCAGCTAATGATCTAGCAAATCGTATTCGTGCATTAACCCCTTGGCCAGGTTGTGTTTTTTATTTTGATATGCATAGAATTAAAATTGGTAAAGTAAAAGCTGATAACAAGCCTTTATCTATTGAGCCAGGTGTGATTATTGGTGAGAAACATGGTGCTTTATGCGTTAGTACGGGTTCTGGTATTTTACGCATGCTTGAATTGCAGCGTCAGGGTGGTCGCTTGTTACCGGCAAAGGAATTTCTTAGAGGTTTTAAAATGGAATATGGTACTGTTTTACCTGAGAAAAGAATGGTACCTCTTGTATCTTCTCAACCTTTTTTAAAGAAAAATGGTAGTTATTAGGGAAAATTACCCAATAAACCGTGGAATTAACCGCTTTTTTGTCTTTTCTTTGAATCCATTAACCTTATTTTTATAAAAGTTACTAAATAGACGTATTTGACAATTTAGATGTTCAAAATGAACTATAGGCTAAAATACATAGAATTTTTTTTTATTTGGGTAATGACTTTTTATATCCCGGAGGTATTTGGAAAGGAAAGTGAATCACCTTCCAAACAGTATCATCACCAACTCTCACCAATGTCACAAAATGAAATGGCAAATCTAAGCTCAGATATAAATATGCTTAAAGCCAAAATAGCTCAGCTTGCGATGAAGGTGGAGCAACTAAACCGAGATAATAATGAAATAAGACTTACCTTGGTTAAAAGAATTGATAGAAATGATGAATTTATAACAAAACCAAATTTTTCATTGGCATTGAATGAGTTGAAACAAAAATTAATTGAACATGATGCACAACAGAAATTAGCAATTATCACTGAATTTACACATTCAATGGAAAAATTAGCGAACCAAACTGAAAGTGCATTAAAGGCTTTGGCTGGAGTGATAGAGGCTCAACCATCATCTGTCCCTACGATTGAATTTTCCAATGATTATTCTCGAGAAGGTATAGCTTATACAGTGAAAAGTGGTGATACCCTTTCTAATATTGCTAAACTTCACGATTCTACCGTAAGAGATATTCAAAATGCCAATCACATTGCAGTACCTGAAAAATTGCAAGTTGGCACAACACTCTTTATTCCAAGATCAAGCAAATAATTCTATGGCACAATCAAAATCTAAATCGAGACTTGGCCGCGGGTTAGATAGTCTAATTACTGGTGGTAAAAATAAGGATATTCAATCGATGGTGACAGAAGAAGATATTGAGTCCGGTGAAGAAAAGGGATTTTTAGAAATACCAGTTTCTAAAATTAAGCCTAACCCTTATCAACCGCGAAAAGATATGAATCCTGTTCATATCAGTGAACTTGCTGAGAGTATCCGTTCCGAAGGACTATTACAACCTATTGTTGTTAGAAGCCGGGGAGATTTTTTTGAGATCATTGCTGGTGAAAGACGCTTTCGTGCATTTCAGAAGCTTCAACTAACCAGAATTCCAGTCCGAATTTTGAATGTCAGTGATAAATCTTCAGCGGTTATGACTTTAATTGAGAATCTGCAAAGGGAAGAATTAAACCCAGTTGATGAGGCAGTAGGCTATGCCAGTTTAATCCGTGATTTTGGTCTCACTCAGGAAGGTGTATCTGAGCGAGTAGGAAAAGGAAGGGCTACTATTGCTAATTCTCTAAGGCTTTTGCACTTGGAAGATGAAATTCAAGGGTTTCTCAGGTTAGGATATATATCTGCAGGTCAGGGTAAATTACTATTAAGCATTGATGATAGAGAACAACGGTTACACCTAGCACGACGAGTTATTGAAGAAGATTTGAGTGTGAGAGAAACCGAAAAACTTATAAGTAGAACAAAAAAAGGGAAAAATAATTCGACTTTAATCCGGCCCTCAGTAGATGTAGAAAATGCAGCAATTCAAGATTTAGAGAAAAAGATAGCTTCTCAATTGAAAACAAAAGTATATTTTAGGCATAATAAGAAAAAAGGGAAAATCATTATTGAATATTACGGGAATGATGATCTGCAGCGGATTCTGGAGAAATTACGATTAGATTAATTTACCTTAGTTATTTTTATTTCTTCTTGAGTGTAACTAACTAATACTTAGCATTTGATACAATATGAGTGGTATTCTTTTATCTATTTTTACACTGATCCTTATACTCGTAAGTATATTTCTAGTTTTAATCATCCTAATGCAAAAAGCGAGTACAAGTGGTGGTATGGGGGCTGCTCTTGGTGGTGGAATAGCCGAGTCTACTTTTGGTACGGACACAGTAAATGTACTGACTAAGGGGACTATTTACGCAACGATTGCTTTTTTTATCATTTGTTTGGGACTTTATCTTGGTTATATGGCTAGTATAGATAATATGAAAGATAACGAACTAGTGCTACCCAATTTACAAGCTGAGAACCTAAGTGAAGATAGTGTATCAATAATTGATAACCAGAATGCAATGCTTGAAATTGAAAGAACAGGTAACTCTCAGGTAATCGAAGGTCTTGATATAAATAATGAATCCTTAGAGCCCCTTCATGGGAAGATAGACTCATCTGAAGGAGAGAATCCTTAGTTTTTGCATTGGAATCATCTTTGGCATCGAGATCTGTACCGAGTATGTTGAACTATTGCCGATTGATGCAGTATGCACTGCCATTGGTCATTTGCTTTACTGAACCTTCTATTGGGAAGGCAAAGAATTTAGCTGTACCCTCAAGTATTAATGATACAGAACGTAGACACGTTGCTTTAGAAAAATTTCGCAGTTACCAATGGTCTAGTGATTTTAGCTTTTTAATAGAGATGAAACACATGCCGCGGCGTGGACGAGAAACTGTATATGATGGCCAAATGTGGGGTACAGTTGATAAACAAGGGACTCTTCAACGATACCATTTAAGCACTATTGATAAAGAAAAAGTAGGGAGAAAAAATGTTAATCTGATAATTAAAAATGGTATCAACCCATACGTCTATTCTCATGATGATAATGAGGCATATCATAAATTAACCGATAAAGAACTTTTCGAACCATTATTTGCTTGTCTCATATATACCCCTTTTGACTTACAATTACCTTTTATCTACTGGAATGATTATGTTTATGGAGGTTATGAACGTATAAAAGGCCGGTTGGTTTATACTTATATATTTTACCCCCCAGATTCTTTAAAAAAAGAAAATCCAGCTTTAGGCTCAATTCGATTGTCGCTGGATGTTCGATTTAATGCACCTGTTAAAATAGAAATATTTGACGATAAAGAAAGTCTTACAAAAACCTTTAAAATTATTAATTTTAAAAAAATTGGTAAGGAATGGATCCCTAAAAGTATTGACCTATTAGATGAACGTTCAAGGGATAAAACACGTTTTACTATAGTGGCAGTCGCGTTTAATATAAAATTACCTCATCAAATATTTTCTCCTCAGACTTTAAATGCAGTTGTAAGGGCAATACCTATCGATGACTTTCAATTTATTAAGTGATAAAAGGTTCCTTTCAGTAATATTTGATTAGGGGTGTGCTTTTTCGTCTCTTAATTTTTTACTTCTTACTTTAGGACATTTTTTGTTTTTGGATCGAAAAAGTGGATTCGACCTGGTTCAAAATTTAAATTAATAATTTGATTTATTAGATAGCGATTTTTGCTTCGTACTTTAGCGACAAAAGGTGTTACTCCAGTATTAAGATATAGAAAGGTTTCCGCCCCCATTGGTTCTGATACTTCCAGTTTTGCTTGGATGGCGTAACCTGAAATTGGATTATTTACTGTGGTCAAATCACTAATGTCTTCAGGACGTGTACCCAATATTATTTCTTTATTTAAATAGGTTGAAGCTATGCGAGATTCCTTTTTCTGTAATGTTAAGACAATAGGGGTGTCGGATTCATTGTATTCGATGAATTTTATCTGATTATTTGTTCGTGTAATCTTTCCTTGGAAGAAGTTCATAGATGGACTACCAATAAATCCTGCGACAAATGTATTTGCTGGGTGATGGTAGAGCTCTAATGGTTCAGCTACTTGCATGATATCTCCATCTTTCATTACTGTAATTCGATCCCCCATTGTCATTGCTTCAACTTGATCATGGGTTACGTAGATCATGGTGGTTGCCAATCGTGAATGCAACTTTGAGATTTCTGTGCGCATCGAAACACGCATTTTTGCATCAAGGTTGGATAAGGGTTCGTCAAATAGAAATACTTTTGGCTTGCGTACGATCGCTCGTCCAACAGCAACGCGTTGACGTTGACCTCCTGACAGTGCTTTAGGCTTACGATCAAGTAGATCTTCAATTCCTAAAATAGCAGCAGCATCATTAACTCTTTTTTTAATTTCGAGTTTCGAATGTTTCATTAATTTTAACCCAAAAGCCATGTTATCATAAACGTTCATGTGTGGGTACAAAGCGTAATTCTGAAAGACCATTGCAATGTCTCGATCCTTAGGAAGAACATTATTTACAATTTTATTTTCTATTTTTATTGATCCTTCAGATATCTCTTCCAAACCGGCAATCATTCGTAAGGTTGTGGATTTCCCACAACCCGATGGCCCAACCAAGACCATGAATTCTTGATCATTAACCTTAAGATTTATATTATTTACAGCGCGGATTTTCAATTTTTTTCCATCACTGTAATCTTTAATTAAGTTATTTAAAACTACTTCGGCCATGGAAAAATTATAATGCGATAAAAGTAAATTCCAGTGCAACAGAAAAAATATTTAATATAAATATTTAATATAAATTTTAAAATGTAGATAAAATCTAAATATAAATTAAGAAAAAAATAAAATTTTTTTTATTGCACTTATTATATTTTTGAGTAATTTTTTTTTCTAGTAATATTTTGTTGATACAACTAAAGATTGTTTTAAAAAAAATATAAAAACTATGACTACATTATATTATAATGTAGTCTCGTTACCCCCGGTGGCTTTACATGGTCATTGAAAAAAAAAATAAAATCAAAAAGACATTAGGTTTTAAGTTTGCACGTAAGTGTTTGTGGCACTTTATCATTTTTATTTTAAAAGATATGAATAGACTCATGCCGAATTTCCGTATGATTACTGAATAGCAATCTACGGTTACTTCTAAAACGATTCAGAATAAATATTTTGGAGAGTTTTAGATTAACACTAGAATCCCCTAAAAAAAGGATTCTTAAATTCAACCCATAAATAAATATGCCAGCAAAGAAAAAAGCTAAAAAGCAGGCTGCTAAAAAACCAGCTGCTAAGAAAAAGGTAGTAAAAAAGAAGGCTGCTAAAAAGCCAGCTGCTAAGAAAAAGGTAGTAAAAAAGCAGGCTGCTAAAAAGCCAGCTGCTAAGAAAAAGGTAGTAAAAAAGAAGGCTGCTAAAAAGCCAGCTGCTAAGAAAAAGGTAGCTAAAAAGAAGGCTGCTAAAAAACCAGCTGCTAAGAAAAAGGTAGTAAAAAAGAAAGCGGCTAAAAAGCCAGCTGCTAAGAAGAAGGTAGTAAAAAAGAAAGCGGCTAAAAAAAGTAGGAGATAGATATTAAGTTATTATAACCTTCACAAAATTCGGGTCCCTAAATTTTCAAATCATTGAATATTAAAGGGATAACGAATGTGTAAATTACCCAGGATAATGGGTAATGTTACCCCTTCGCTTGAATTTATAATTTAAATACCAAGCGAAATGACTCAAAGCCGTAGGTTAAATCCTGCGGCTTTGATTTTTGAGCATAGGGATCTAGAATTTATTGAGATCTTTATATAATTATTACGATAGGAATAATGGTAATAGTTTTGTTACTCTGACAAATTTAAAAAAGACTGGATTGGTTGGATTTATTTGTCATATATTTAGAGTATAATACTTAAAATATATGACCTATCAAAAATTGATTGTACCAGAAGGTAGCCGTATTACTCTGAATAAGGGTAATCTAATAGTTCCTAATAGACCAATTATTCCTTTTATCGAAGGGGATGGAATTGGGCCAGATATTTGGGCTGCTGCACAGCGAGTGTTCGATGCTGCAGTGAAAAAAGCCTATGGAAGCAAAAAGGAGATTGTATGGTTTGAGGTCTTTGCTGGGGAGAAAGCATATAACAAATATAATAACTGGCTCCCCGACGATACCTTAACTGCAGTACGTGATTACCTAATAGGAATTAAGGGACCTTTAACTACACCAGTAGGCGGTGGAATTCGATCATTAAATGTAGCGCTCAGACAGGAATTAGATCTATTTACATGCCTGAGGCCGGTTCGCTATTTCCGTGGTGTATCTAGTCCAATAAAAAAACCAGAAGATGTTGATATGGTTATTTTTAGAGAAAATACAGAAGATATCTATGCGGGGATCGAATTTGAGCAGGGATCAGAGGAGGTAAAAAAAATGAAAAAATATTTGGAGAAGAGCTTCCCCGAACGATTTAAAAAAATCCGTTTTCCTAATACAGTAGGACTTGGGTTAAAACCAGTTTCTATTGAAGGTTCAGAACGAATTGTTCGTGCGGCAATTAAATATGCAAAAGAACATAAGCGAAAAAGTGTTACTTTAGTTCATAAGGGTAACATCATGAAGTTCACGGAAGGTGCTTTTCGTGATTGGGGATACCAACTTGCGAAGAATGAATTTGGGGCTAAAGAATTGAATGGGGGACCATGGTGTCAATTACCTGAAGGGATCATTATTAAAGATGTCATTGCTGATGCATTCCTTCAGCAGATTTTAACAAGGCCATCTGAGTATGATGTTATAGCGACACTTAATTTAAATGGTGATTACATTTCGGATGCGCTTGCGGCACAAGTTGGTGGTATAGGAATCGCTCCCGGTGGTAATATCAATTACGATACTGGAAATGCAATTTTTGAAGCTACCCACGGTACTGCTCCGAAATATAAAGATCATGATAAAGTCAATCCTGGTTCAGTCATCCTATCAGGAGAAATGATGTTTCGTTTTATAGGTTGGAATGAAGCGGCTGAAAATATTATAAGAGGAATTGAAAATACAATTAGTTCAAAGGTGGTAACTTATGATTTGGCTCGCTTGATCAAGGCGGCCAAAGAAGTGAAGTGTTCTGAGTTTGCCACTTCCATTATTAAAAACATGTAGAAAAGTCGATATATCGATTACTTAATCAGAGGGATAAAGAGGATGATACCAATCGATTGATTGATTTTATAAACCTAATCGTTTTTTAATTTCAGGGGCCTGATTAATCTGCTCTTTAAATTCATCAATACTAAAGTCCGCGACTAGAAAGTCTCCAAGAACAAATGTAGGTGTAAGATTTTGTCCGCTAATTTCAATTAGGCGATGCATATCTAGAATATTCTGGTTTACATCCTTCAATTCTAAGTTGATACCAAGATTTTCGAAAAAAGATAATGCTTCATTACACCAGGGGCAACCTTCTTTGATATATAATACAGGTTTAATTATCATGTTATTGAATAAGTAGCACAAGATATGGGATTCAATATAGGTTACTTTTGTTTAACGCTAAAAATATTTTTATTATTTGTCGATTTAAACTATCTGATTTATTAGTATAAATATAAGATTTATAAATTAACTAGGTTCGATATATTTTAGAGTCTTTATATTGAACAAATGAGACGAATAGTTTGATGATAGCAAATAAATAAAACTCGGATGCAAAAAAAGGATAAGAGAAGAGATAATATTTACATTAAAGGAGCTCGGGAACATAATTTAAAGGATATTGAATTACGCATCCCCCGAGGACAATTGGTGGTGATCACTGGAGTGAGTGGGTCCGGTAAATCTACATTAGCATTTGATACAATATATGCTGAAGGCTATCGTAAATATATCGATAGCCTTTCTCCAAAAGCTAGACAGATTCTCGATCAGATTCCTCGCCCTGATGTAGATTATATTCACGGTTTATCCCCAGTTATTGCTATTGAACAGAGGAGCGGTGGTGGAATGAATCCTCGTGCTACAGTAGCTACAGTTACTGAAATCGCTGATTATGCACGGTTGCTATGGTCAGTTTGCGGGGATACTTTTTGTCCAAAGGACGGAGGGGCGATTGTTCGACGTTCTGTAGATGATTGTATTACTCGGATTTATCAAGAGCAAAAAGGCAGCCGTATGATGATTCTTGCCCATAATATCAAAGCTAAACCAGCCATTTTACGTGAGGAGCTCCCACGTATTCGTCAACGAGGTTATCAACGTGTACGAATTGATGGTGAAATAAAAAACCTTGATGATACCGATCTTATTAATTCTGGATCAAAAGAAATTACGGTGGAGATTGTCATTGATCGTGTTGTTCTGGAAACTGATCAACGTAGTCGCATTGCAGATTCACTTGAACTGGCCTTTCGTGAAGGTAAAGATAGTGCAACAATTTTAATTGCTAAAAAGAATTCGAGTTGGAAAGAGTTTACAGTAAGTCAGCATTTATCTTGTGAGAATTGTGCGACAGTTTATAGTCCTATTACTCCAAAATATTTTTCTTACAACCACCCAGAAGGTGCATGTCCTGAATGTGGTGGGCTTGGACAATCTTTGCAATTTAAGGATAAACTAATTATACCGGATCCTGATAAATCGGTAAAAAATGGTGCGATCAAACCCTGGAGGTTAGGATCTAAGGCCATGATTATTCGACGTAATAGCATCCTTAAGCAACTTGTTCAACAATTACCTTATGATCCCAAAATCCCGTGGAAAAAATTGCCGGAGATTGTCCGAAAGGCTTTATTGTATGGGACTGGAGAAAGATTGTTTAGTTTTAAATTAACGAGGGGTAATCGCAAGGCCGAGATTATGCCATTTGGGGGTGTTATTGAAGACCTGAAAAAAACACGAACACAAACAAGTAGTGATGGGCTTAGGGCGCGGCTTATGGCTTATCAGGTTGGATCTCTATGTCCAACTTGTAAAGGCAAGCGGTTATCGCCCCTTAGCCTAATGGTAAAGGTAAATAATACTGGATTTTCGGATTTTATGTCTTTATCGATTTGTGAAGCATTGAGTTTTATACGTAACCTCATTGGGAAAAAAGATGTATATAATAATGTAGCTGACGCTCTAGGGGGGTTAGAACACAGGCTTCATTTCCTTAATGAAGTAGGATTAAATTATATTAATTTGGATCGTGCTTATTCAAGTTTGAGTGGTGGTGAAGCACAGCGTACGAGACTTGCAACTCAATTAGGTATGGGGTTAGTCGGTGTCATTTATGTTCTCGATGAACCCACAATAGGTCTTCACCAGCATGATCTTAAAAAATTATTGAATACACTATTGGATCTACGGAATTATGGCAACGCGGTTATTGTAGTAGAACATGATGAGACAACGATACGCAATGCAGACTATCTTATAGAGCTAGGTCCAGGGGCAGGATCATCTGGTGGTCAACTTATCTATCATGGTCCTATAAATGATATTAAAAACGAAAAAAATTCACGGATTGGGCTTTATTTGAATGGTGAAATTAGTATTCAGAAGAATGCACAGAAACTAAGGCCTAAGGGTGGACATATAATGATTACTGGAGCGGTTCATCATAACTTAAAATCTATTAATGTTTCATTTCCAATCGGAATGTTAACTTGTGTAACTGGAGTATCTGGGTCTGGAAAAAGTACATTGGTAAACGATATCCTGGCAAATGCGGCTTCCTTTAAAATTCACCGTGCAAAGACTATCCCTGGTGCTCATAAAGCAATTAAAGGGTTGGATGGGTTTCAGTCTGTAGTTCGGGTTAATCAAGATCCCATTGGGCGTACTCCACGATCTAACCCAGCAACTTACACTAAATTATTTGATTTATTTCGCCAACTCTTTGCACAGTGTTCACTGGCTAAAGTGAGAGGCTACAAGCCAAGTCGTTTTAGCTTTAACATCCGTGGGGGCCGTTGTGAACGCTGCAAAGGTGATGGCTCGATGAAACTTGATATGCAATTTTTAAGCGATATCTATGTGGAGTGTTCGAGTTGTCTTGGACGTCGTTATAATCGTGAGACATTAGATGTTCGATTTAGAGGTTATAACATTGCTGAAATACTTGAAATGACGGTTGATGAGGCTATAATTCTATTTCGCCATCAACCCCGGATAATAGGCAAATTGAATACCCTACAAGCAGTCGGTTTAGGTTATATCAAAATTGGTCAAGCTGCAAATACGCTGTCAGGCGGAGAGGCACAAAGAATAAAACTTTCACTTGAGTTAAGTAAACGTGAACAAGGGAGTACTCTTTATATTTTAGATGAACCGACTACAGGGTTAAATTGGGATGATGTCCAAAAACTTATGGACCTTCTATTTAAATTGCGCGATGCAGGTAATACAATTATAATTATTGAGCATAATCTAGATGTTATAAATCTTGCTGATTGGATAATCGATCTTGGGCCTGGTGGGGGTGTTGATGGTGGTAAGATCCTTTATTCAGGGATACGACGTGATATCGTAAAAAATAAGCAATCTTTAACTGGAGTTTGCTTAAATGAATACTTAGAGGCGAAAACCTTTGATCCAGTAAAAGTAGACTAATTCTTCTGCTTGAGAATACTCTCTAGAACTTCAGTCATATCTTCAGCTTCATTAAGAACTTTTTCTGCGACCATGATAGGTTTTTTTACACTGAACTGCTAGAACCATAGAGTCACTGGGACGAGAATCAATTTCAACTATTTTTACCCCTAATTCATTTTTCATTTTTAATATGATACGTGCAAAATAAAATTCTTTGTTGAAATCATTAATAACAACACGGTCCAGCTCAATGCCGAAACCTTGAAAAATATTTCCTATGAGGTCATGGGTAAGTGGACGAGCTTTTTTTTCTTTATTAATAGCCATGGAGATGGCTTTACCAATGTGGCCTTCTACATGAATATGGAAAGTTTTATTTTTTGCTCCCAAAAAAATAGCACACCCATTGGCGTTAGCCGCAGGTACTACAGCCTTAATGCTAACTTCTAGAACATTATTCTGCATTATTAAAAAACTGCGTATTTAAGGGATTTAAGCAAGTCAATTGCCCATATTGTTTGATTGATGAGGCTAGTAAAATTGATTTAATTTACATAATATCCTGAGTTAAAATATGATTTATTATTTTATTTCAATCTAAACTCCAAGCGTTGAACAAAAGTTTCAAGGAATGTAGTATCAGTATCTAACTGAGATAAATGTTTGATAGCAGATCCAGTAAGTTCTTTAGCTTTAGCACGTGAATGATCTATCCCATGCAGCTTAACATAGGTATTTTTTTTATTCACAATATCAATACCAGCTGTTTTTCCAAGTGTTGTTGATTCACTTGTTATATCGAGTACATCATCGATAATTTGATAAGCCAAACCAAGGTTACGGCCAACTATACGCATAGAATGATGGACGGATCGATTAGCCGATGTTGTATGAATACCCATCATTAGTGAAGCAGTTAATAAGGCCGCGGTTTTATTGAGATAGATAAAATCTATTTGTTCAGCTGTATAATCATTTCTTTCACCAAGGATATCTTCCATTTGTCCTCCAATTAGTTTTCGGCTACCTGCTGCGTCACTTAACTCATGAATGAGGGGAGTAGCTATTTCGGGTTGATCTCGATAGCTCTCCGATAACAACCAAAAAGCATGGGTAAGAAGAGCATCACCGGCTAAAACTGCCGTAGCTTCATCATATTGCTTATGACATGTTAAACGACCTCGGCGTAAATCACTGTTATCCATACTGGGAAGATCGTCGTGGATAAGTGAATATGTATGCAAACATTCAACGGCAGTAGCTGCTGGAATAGGATCGGCTAAAGTCGGATAGAGATTATTACCAGCTAGAACAAGAACAGGCCGAACTAATTTACCACCTCCTTCAAGGCTATATCGCATGGCCTCATGTAGTTGTATTGGTTGTTCTTCTGCCTGAGGGAGATAGTGGTTTATCCCTTTTTTGGCTAAATCACTATAGTGATCTAGTGTAGATTCAAATTTTAAATCATCCATAATATTATCTGATAAAATATAATTAAACCTAATAGGTTAAAAATAGTGTATTCAATATATATATTTATTTTTCAACTACTATGAGGATATATTTTATAATGTTGTTACGAATAATAAGATGAGGATTGTCAGTTGAATTGGTAATAAACTATCAAACTAATTCTATCCCAGAGATTTAATTCTTTGCATTTTAAGAGGTAATATTGAATGTCCGGTATATGGGTTACTTTTTTCCTTGGCTTTTTAGAGATTTTAGAATAACCCCAATATTGTTTCTTTTACGTGGAAAAGAAGCAGAACAAAGTCCAATAAATAACACAATTTATTTATTGATACGATGCCGACATACGAATACATTTGTAAATTTTGCGGTGAAGAAGTTGAAGTATTTCAATCTATCGTTGCTAAACCACTTATTAAATGTCCAGCTTGTAATCGACGAGGGTTAGTCCGACAAATTGGATCAGGAGCCGGTATTATATTTAAGGGTAGCGGTTTTTATCAAACGGACTATAAGAATAACGGAGATTCAAAAAAAGAATCCGAATCAGCTTCTAAGAGTGACAAAAAGGTGGATAAATCTAAAGAGTCAAAAGAAAAAGTAGCGAGCCCACCTGAGAAACCAAAAAAACAAAGTGAAGAATAATCGATCCTTGTATGGCCAAGAAAACTGAAGAATATGATCCTAGTCTAACCGGTATAGTTCTTACAGCTGTTTTCTGTGTTTTTATTGGATTATTTCTTGCCGCAATAAACACTTCTCTTCTTCCGATTAAAATAGTAAAAGCACTTCCTGCATTGGAAGATCGCGAAAAAAAAGATGGTTTACTATATACCCGGAAATGAGAATGGAGGTAACACCTGGAAAGTTAAAGCAAATGCTTATTTACAACAAGATCCAGGAACTTTAAATCTTAATGAGGCAGAGTTGAATGCATGGTCTCGTAATACTTTTAAGTCTGACACGAGGAATAAAGATGATGGGGAAGGTTTTGGTTTTAAAGCGAAAATTGCGCCACCAAATTTTAGGATTTATGATGATAAACTACAAATATCGGTAAAAATGGATATTTCTATAATGGGAATGAGTGGGAATGTTATATGTAACTCAACTGGTTTATTTTATAACTTAAGAGGTAACTATTTCTATCACGCCAACTCTGTATTTATCGGGGCTTGTCCTATTCCTAGTATAGCTAATCTTCCAAACTCTATAGTTAAATATTTCGGGAATAAGTTTTTGGAAAGTGAGGTGTCCGATGAACTTCGAGGACCTTGGAGTCAATTGAATGATGTAAGGGTTGTGAAGGATCGCTTAAAATTAGTGAGATAAATAAGTAATTGATATAGACAGTCATTGATTATCGTTATAAATAAAATTTGAATTTTTAAGCGTGGTAATAGCTTGGGTTTTTTATTTTTGATTCATCAAACCCAGTCAATGAGAAATTGAACTGTATTTTTTCACTAAAGATGTCATTGAACGAAATTTAGGGTGATTTGCTCCACCAAGAATACTGTAAAAAACACTCTCAGAGGGTAAGATATGACATTGGGCATGATGAAGAAACTTTAAAATTACTTCACCATCAGTAGCGCGACGGCAACCTGTACAATCGTTCAATATTGTTACAAGAAAATCTTTTTCGAGGGCATCAATGACTGTCTGATAGACGCAGATAGGTGTTTCTATTCCCCCAATGAGTAGGTGTTCAATGTTTTGATTCTTGAGGAAATCCAAAAGGCCTGATGCCTTGATTGAAGAGAAATAAGATTTTGAATATACAGATCCTTTCGAGGCTAGTTGGTTAAGTTTAAAATGTTGAGGCCCCAATTTATCTGGAGCTTGTTCTGTAAATATTACCGGAATATTTAGTAATTGTGCTGCTTCAACCGCAAAACAGCAGCGATTTAGTAGTGATTCTGAAGAATCAATTACTTTCATAATAGACTCCTGCATATCAATAATAAGTAGTGCTAAAGATTGAGTGATGTTATTCCCATTCATTCTCTTATCTGAAATATTAATTTAATAGTGTGTGATAAGATGAGGATGAAGACAAAGAAGGTTATCAGTTAATAACACTTTATTTATTAATCAAATAGCGCATAATGCAAATATTTATTGATTGGCAAGACATCAGAAAATATTTTCATTCTATAAATCATGGTGAATGCTGAATGGCAATTAAAGACAATTTCAAAACAATCGCAATTAACAGGTAGTCCTTTCGAGGTGGGACAAAGAATTATCAGTTACATTTTTAAAGATGATAGTGGTAAAATACATCGAAATGACATACATGCTGTCGATTTGGATAAATACGACCTTCCTGGAACCTTGCTAGGGTGGTGGGAGCAAGTAGTAAAAAACTATGATGATGAAATTGAAGCGGAAAAACACGCCGTGAATTCTAGTGAAGAACTATTTCTTTCCCTTTATGAAGGTGAAGAGGCAGAAACTCATGAGCGGGATGTTATTAAATTTTTGTTAGCTTTAATGCTTGAACGGAAAAAAATTTTAAAACCAATGATTAAATTCCCAACAAATAGAATTCAAAAATACCTACATAATCGAACTAATAGAGAATACGAAGTCCCGATTATTGATATTACGGCTAAGTCCGTTCAAAAGATAATGGGAGAGTTAAAAGAAGTAGTAGTAATGGAATAACCCTTCCCTCAAATAGAAATTATTTCATTTAAAAGAAATAATTCTGCGGTTCCAAATTATGTGGTTGAGCTAAGATTTATCGGATTTAGGAATTTCTATTTTGTTCTCTTCTTTATTTTTAGCTAATTCTTCAGTATTTTCTTCAGTATTTACCGAAGTGCGTATGTCTTCTTCAATCTCGTGGGTTGCTTTCTTGAATTCTTTAATCGATTTACCCATACCACGTGCTAATTCAGGAAGTTTCTTTGCACCAAATAGTAAAAGGATAGCAAAAAATATTATAAGAACTTCTGTTGTGCCGATTCCTTGTAAGAAGGCAATATTAATACTATTCAGTATTTCGTACATAAGCTGAAAGTAATAGAATTAGGTAAACTGTAAATAACCAATATCATTAAAAAGCTCAAATGGAATTAAACACTTATATTACTTCTAACATTATTTGAAGAAACTAGGCACGTTTCTGAGAGATTTCCAATTGACGTGTTGCATGATCTGGTTCAAAAAATCCGTGTAATTGGCGAATACGTGTTGGGTGACGCATTTTTCGCAACGCCTTTGCTTCAATCTGGCGAATGCGCTCACGTGTTACATTAAATTGCCGCCCAACTTCTTCCAGAGTTCGACTATAACCATCGACAAGTCCAAAACGTAATGAGAGTACGCGGCGTTCACGCTCTGTAAGGCTATCTAGTACATCCATAATCTTTTCTCGTAACAAGCTGTAAGCGGTCATATCGTATGGGTTTTCTGCACCTTTATCTTCAATAAAATCTCCGAAATTAGTGTCATCACTCTCCCCAACTGGACTTTGTAATGAGATGGGTTGTTGGGCCATTTTCATTATTGATTGAACACGTTCAACAGGTAGTTGCATCTCTTCTGCAACCTCCTCAGCAGTGGGTTCGTGACCGAGTTCTTGCAATAATTGCTTTTGGACCTGCATTACCTTGTTTAGCGTTTCAATCATATGGACAGGGATACGAATTGTACGCGCTTGATCGGCGATCGAACGGGTAATAGCCTGTCTAATCCACCAGGTGGCATAGGTAGAGAATTTATAACCACGGCGATATTCGAATTTCTCAACTGCTTTCATTAATCCCATATTTCCTTCCTGGATGAGATCAAGGAAGGAGAGCCCCCTATTTGTATATTTTTTTTTGCAATACTAATTACTAGGCGTAGGTTAGCCTCAACCATTTCTGTTTTTGCTCGGTGCGCATGCCTCATGCCTTTCCGGACTTCCTGAATGATGCGCACTAATTCCTTTGGGTCGATGGACATATCGTCCTCTATTTTCTTTAAGCGGTTAAGAATTTTACGAGTATTTATCGATCGATGTTTTTTAGTCCGTGCTTTTTCTGCAAGGTTAAGATTGTCAAAATGTTCTATAATTTCCTTTTGCAGGGGATCAATAGTTCGAAGAAATCCTTCAAAGACTTTTAACTTGAAGCAGTATTTTCTAAAAATGGGTTTAAGCGCAACCTGATATTTATTAAACTGTGTAAACGCGCGTTTCTGCCGTATTTTACTTGTTGATTTGGCTATATGTTCAGCCCAGTTCTTATCCATTTTTTCACTTATATCTTCAGACTTTTCAATCCACCTAGGGAGGTTCTTAAAATAAATTTCGCGGCTATTTATTTTTTTATCAAGTACTACACGATCAAAGCGCTCTTCACGGTTGAGTAATTTATGGGCTAATTGGTTTTGGAATTTGGTTGATAGGCCAACTGAAAATAGCTCATTTTGTGCCTTTTGCTCTGCTGTTTCAATACGTTTGGATATTGCAACTTCTTCTTCCCTTGTAAGCAGCGGGACTTGACCCATTTGCTTCAAATACATTCGTACTGGATCATCGAGGATATCGAGATGACTACTTTTCATCTGTGCCTCGTTATGCTTTTCAAGTCGCTCCTTATACATTTCGACTTCTTCAGCATCAATGATATCGATTTCTAAATTCTCAAGGATGATAATAAATTTTTCTATTTCATCAGGAGTGTTAACTGATTTAGGAAGAATTTTATTAATATCTTTAAAAGTTAGGTATCCCTGTTCCTTCGCAAGACGAATAAGTGCCCGAATTTTATCATTTACTTGTTCTTTTTTGGAACCTGATAAAATTGACTTTCGAGTAGCTTTTTTAACCTTTTTAGCCTTTTTAGCTTTTTTAACCTTTTTAGCTTTTTTAACCTTTTTCTTGGTTGCTTTCTTTTTTACTTTAGTCTTTGGCATCTGGGGTGTTAATTGATTTTACTATTTTGAATAAACGGAATATTTTTTTTCATATTTCGCAGTTCGATAATATTTCGCTGAAGTTTTGGAAACTTGTCTGATGGAGAGGGTAAATTAGCAATCTTTTCTTCCAGAATTTTTAATCGGTGACGGAGAAATTTTTCAAAAATGGCCTGTACGCAGGCATTAGCAACTTTGATCGGGTTTTCAAATGATCTTTCATCAGCAAGAATGGAGTAATAGCAATTCTTTTCTTCCTCGTTTTCAAGTAATCGATCAAGATTGTTAATTCCTTCCCAAAGTCCTTGTTGGATGTCTGCAATAACATGCGCGAGGAGCTTTCCATAAACTAATTCTGTGTCAATCCATTCAATATCAATAATTTCAGCAATGGGTTGGCTTAATACTGGGCTCTGAAAAACGCAACACAGTAGCTCAAATTCAGCAGTTGTCAACTGTGATGTTACAGGGTTTTTTTTCGTAATCCTGGTTTTTATGAATAGATTTTTTACTTTTTTTCCTTTTAAACCGATTAAAATCACCTCTTAACGACATTGGATCCACATTGATGAGTATAGCTGCTTTTTGCAGGTATTCATCTTGAATGACAAGCAGGTCAGATTCATTAATTATTTCAAATAACTGTAATAATGCTTCCGCTTTGGCTTGAGGAGAAGGGCTTTTATCGGGCAAAAGGGCCTGGATAAGATAATCGATGGCCGTTAGTGCTTGTTTCTGTAATTGGTCAAAAGCTCCCCTCCCTTTTTCTATGAGCAGGCTATCAGGATCAGTCTCTATTGGTAGTACAATGAAGCGAATTTCGAGTCCCACACGCAAAGCCATAGGTAGAATTCGTAATGCAGCCTTCTGTCCAGCACTGTCACCATCTAGGACGCAATCAATAGTATTAGTATACCGTTTAAGTAAGAGCAATTGAGCTTCAGTTATGGATGTTCCCTGTGGAGCAACGGCAGTATTTATCCCATATTGCCAGCACCGTATGGCATCTAATTGACCCTCAACTAGGACAAAATAGCCAACTTTATCGATATGATGACGAGCCTGATCCAAGCCAAAAATCACTTTACTTTTATAAAAAATAGGGGTTTCTGGTGAATTAATATACTTTGCCTGATGCGTGGGATTGTCAGTTTGGGTAAATGGAAGTAGACGCGCCGTGAATGCTATCACTTGACCTTTATAATCACGAATCGGAACAAGTAGTCTGTCGCGAAATCTTGGTTTTAAATTCCTTGGGTCGGTTTCCTGATCACGAAAATAGAAAAGACCACATTTTTTTAGGGCCTTAAGAGAGTAACGTTGTTTCAAAAGTAGCTCTATCAATTTAGTATCTTTCTGAGGGGCAAAACCGATTTTATACTTTTCTGCAATTTGCATTTTGAATTTTCTCTTCTGTACCCAATAACTTTGAGCTTTTTTTGAGATTGGCTGTTCGCTCATAAAGATACGATGGTAATAATCACAAGCGCGATCGTGGATTTCTATTATTTCTTTGCGGACAGACCGTGATTCACTAGTTGGGGCAAACCCCTGCTCATACTCAAGATTTTGGTTAAATCGATTAGCAATTGCCTCAACCGATTCTGTAAATGTCAATTTCTCGTACAATTCGATAAATCTGAAAATATCCCCAGCGTAATTACTTGAGAAACATTTGAACATGTTTCTCTCAGGGTGGATGAAAAAAGATGGTGTTTTTTCTGTTGTGAATGGGCTCAATCCAACGAAATTCCGTCCGCTTTTCTTGAGTGAAACTACAGGTGATACTACATCAAAGATATTAACATGATGTTTAATTTCATCGATGCACTTGCGAGAGATTCGCGGCATAAAATTGAGGTTCCTTCGCTCTGAGGTTAGGGAGTTGGTGTTAACGACATAAATTCGAGATTAGCTTTTTGCCATTGAGGATGGTTTGGTGCCATTTCTAAAAACTCTTTATATAAATCTAAAGACTTATGCCTATTATTGACAATATTGTTATATCCTCTGGCAAGAGAAAGTGTTAATTCTGGGCTAGAATAAAATTTATCTTTAGCATTTTTAAGTTCTCTAAAATATCGGAAAAGATTTTCATCCTGACTTAGGATATGCAATAACTGATGGGTATAAGTTATATTCAGTGTATCTCGCCGGATTGCTTCTAGGGAAGTCGCTTCCGCATAGCGTAATTGTCCATCAAGTTCGAGGGCTTCCGAAAGTTCATTCCAGGTAGATGCCGCTCTATCATTTAAAGCCAGAGATTGTCTATATTTTACAATTGAGGCTTTATAATCCGCAGATGCTTTTAATTCACGGGCTTCTTGAAGTAAACTTTTAGAAGTTGGTGGTGGAATTAATACTTTTGCTATCTCTTGAGTCTTATCTATCAAAACAGGAGGTACTATAATTACTGAATTGGGAAATTCATTGAATATTCTGGCTGATTCAATATTTTCGGGAGAGCCATCAGTTCCTTGATGTTTAGCAATTAAGGTTTGTGCTTCAATTGTATGAGATAATAATCTGTTTCTATCACTATCCCGTTTGGATAATAGGTGTTGCCCACGTATTTCCTCTGTAATCTGATTTTGTTCGACAAGAGTTTTTTCAAGTTTCCCTTGGCGTTCTCTCCATGTGCGTAATTCTTGCCGAGCATAAAAAAGATGTGAGGTATCAAGAAAGTTAGGGTATTCGTCATCTATTTTGTTTAGCCATTGTTCAGCTGTTGAGTAATCTTTTTGCTCCAGGCTAATTTTTATGAGACCAAGCAGAGGTTCACGACTGTTATTAGACATTAAGTCCAGCCCAGATTGATACCAGTTTTTTGCCTGAATTAAATTTCCCATTTGATGGAATAATCTACCTAAGTGAGTGGCTGTATTACCATTCGGTTTCAATTTAAAGCTTTGAAGGTATGATTCTATCGCATTATTAGGGTCTTTTAATTTGGTATAAATATTACCTAATGATTTCCATATTGCTTGATCATAAGGAAATTTTTCAAGGTAAAGATTATAAGCATTAACTGATCCTCGTAAATCACCTCCTTGAATAAAGCTTTTTGCTGCATAAATAAAATAGTGCTTCCGTAACTTGTCTATTTCAGCTAGTTCCATGAAATAAAAAGCAGCACGGATATTATCCTTTTTGTCCGCGTATGCAAATGCCAGAGGCTCAAGAATAATAGCCATTCCTGGATACTTATAATTAAGCTCTTCTAATAAATTTATTGCCTGATTTATGTTACCTATATCAAGATTATGATTGGCGAGAGCAATAGATTTCTCTATAGTTGATTCTCGTTGCTTACAGCTTATTTGAAAAAAAAACATGCTGTGTAAATAAGTATAATTATCAAATTTCTACCTCTATAAATATTCATATTTGGTTAATCTAAATTTCCGTATTCAATAATTACCTGTCAAGAACTGAAAATGGCTAAATTTCTTACCCTGTGTTTTCTATTTGTTACCTATTACCCACTAGCAGGAGGTGGGTTCTGGGAATCCGAGGAAGAAAGAAGTTCTTATCTTGATTTGGTATGGGAATACCATTTGGATAATTTTAATTCAAGAAACTATAGTCGAGGTGTTAAAATCCTTTTTGATAACTTTGAAGAAGAAACAAAAAAAATGCTTGTTCCTGGAAAACTACGAAAAGCCGGGATTAAAATATATACAAATTCAGGTAGTGGAATTGCTACTCCAAAAGAATTAGTAATAGCAGTGATTGATGGATTAGTTCAACGTGGCTTTAAGAGAAAAGAGCTTTTTATCCTCGATGTCAGTGAACATGATTTGCGGAGTAGTGGATTTGTTCCACCTCTTAGTAAAAAAACGGATGAAGTTGCTTTCGTCGGTGTTCCGGTTTACATTTTAGAAACTAAAAAATACTATGACAAACTCTGGTACCATGAAAGTCCTTTACCATCACAAAGCCAGTTAGCGCATGCTACAGAATTGATTGGTGACTATGGTGAACAATTAGGTGACACAGATCGGAAAAGTTATCTTCCCAAGCCATTGTTAACGGATGTTGATTTTTGGGTAAACCTGCCAATAGCCCTAGATAACCGTATACTTGGAATAACCGGAGTATTGGCTAATGCGACACTTTGGGCTATTAGCAACCGAGATAGGTTTTTTGTCAGCCCCGCAAATGGACCTATTGCAATTGCAGAGATAGCGGCTATTCCTGAATTGAAATCAGGATGGGCTTTTTCAATTATCAGTTTGGAACGATATCAATTCATTGGAGGGCCAATTTTCAACTCTCTCTATACCCGTTCTGAACCCTTATTATGGATGAGCATAAATCCTGTCATTCTCGACGCATTAATGGTCAAACGATTTAAATACCACAAAAAAGAAAATGGATTTAATAAGACCACTAGAAGTAATCAATTATTTAATTATGCCCAGAGTTTGGGGGTAGGGCATTATAATCAAAATAGAATACAGTGGATTCAATTACCCCAAAAATAACTATATATTTTTATAAAGCTGACTTTTGTGGTATAGGTTTATAAAATTTATAGATAAAAGTATGATTGCTGTATGACTGCTATTACTTATAGTTATAATCCGACCTTAACCCCTCAATTATATGTCTCTCGAAAGATATCTTGCTAAATCTCGTATCATTGAAATCGAAAGTGGTGATCTAAATGGTGCTTTGAGAGAATTATTAAAAGTAGCAACAAAGCGCCTTTCAACAAGACTTTCTTCGAAACGCCTACTTAGCCAGCTCCTAGATCGTGAAAGTATTATGACAACATATTTAGGGAATGGAGTTGCGATCCCTCATTTGCGGATAAAGATGAAAAGACCTTTTGTATTTGCGATTGGTCGATGTCGTGAAGGTTTTAAGTATGACGGGGTACCGAAAGGAACAGAAGTTCGCATTTTACTTTTATTTCTTGCATCAAATAAAGTGAAGAATTATCTTAGTGTTTTAGCCTCTATTGCCCGCCTCTTTCGTAAAAGAACTCTAATCGATAATATTTTACGTGCGCCCAATTTAGAGGTTTTCCAAGAGAGAGTTATTCAGGGGCTGAGTGGTTTACCAGTGAAGCCTGGAATACGCCAATCCAGGTTTAATAAACTTTTATTGAAAGAAGGAGAGAAAATTGCTAAGGCCTCTCGATGTTCGGCAATTCTTATTTTTGGTGATACTTTCAATGGCGGTATAGATTTAAGCCCAGATTTTCCAAAATTCAGGACGGTCATTGTAACACGATCGTCTCCCGAGCGACTCCAAGAGCACAATAATGAGACGATGATGATCGAAGTAAAACCCTATTCTAACCACCGTCTTTCACAGTTGCGAAGTGCGGTTTTAATAGGACTAACACGTGGTGTTTTTAAATATAATGATCGTTTGTGTTGTGTGGCCGGTATATTAGATAGCAATCAATTTGATACATTGGTCGTGGTGGATGTTGAACGAGAATTTCAGTCGGTACTCACACGTGAGGCAGATATTTTACCTTCATCTGTTTCATTTGAAGTGCTTGAAAGAATCCTCGCAATTGCCACTGATTTGTCACTTGAAGGGCGTGAAGGAAGGTCGATTGGTTGCCTATTTGTTTTAGGTGATACCAAAAAAGTTAATACAATGATAAAATCATTGGTTTTAAATCCATTCCATGGCTATAAGGAAGAAGATCGCAATGTATTGAATCCTTTTATGGATGAAACGATCAAAGAGTTATCTTTTATGGATGGAGCTTTCATAATTCAAGGGAATGGCATTATTGAATCTGCAGGTAGCTTAATTAACACACCTAGTGATTATTATCATGAAATGCCCAGTGGTTTCGGTGCGCGCCATGTTGCTGCTTCAGCTATCTCACGGGCAACTGATAGCATTGTAATTGTTGTTTCTGCCACTTCAGGTCGAGTAACTTTATTTCGTCATGGTGTAATGTTGCCTCTGATTGATAATTCGTTGGGAGGAGTTCAATAAGGAATGAATTTACGATTATCATTGCTTTTAATCATAGTTTATTGGTAGCCGTAATATCTATGCCAAGAGAAAATATTATATTAGAGTGTACTGAAGCTATCAAAGAAGGAAAATCACCCTCGCGCTATATGTCTACACGCAATAAGAAATTGCAACAGGGGCGTTTGGAAAAAAAGAAATATAACCCTTTTTTAAGACGACATACGCTCCACCGTGAAGTTAAATAGGAGTTATCGATGTTAAATTTATCCGTTAAAAGCTTATAAATTGTTTTGACGGTGGATGAATTTCATCGATGGTGAGCTTATTCCCCATTTGTAGCTTTATTAGAGGGCATGCTCCGATCCATCCGCCAAGCGTGTCGATATTTATGTATCCAATCAAGTAGGGCACGGTCAAAACCAATATCTTTTCCTTCCTTTTCTGATTCTAACCATTTGTGTTTAAGGATTTCTTCTCGCTCAGCAAGAAACTCCGTATAAAGGCTGGAACTTTTTATTATATCTTGAGTGGGTTTTGAGGTTGATTGATCTGATTTCATTGAAATTAAATTATAAACAAATTTTAAGGAATTTTCCTTCTAAAGGAATAGGAATGGATTTATAATAAAGATTTTAATAAAATAAAAGACTAAATCATCAAATTGATTTAATGAGGTTTTCTGCAATTATTTTATAGGCATTTGTAGGCGAGCTTTGTGGTTCACCGACGACAATAGGAATTCCATTATCACATCCCACACGAATTCCTTCATAAAGAGGTACTTGTCCTAATAACTTCGTATCCAATTCAAGGGCGGTTTTTTCCCCACCACCTCGACCAAAGATGTAATGTCGTTCAGTGGATTGTGG
>PNEW01000014.1 GCA_002922725.1 Verrucomicrobia bacterium Opi.OSU.00C
AGATGTGTATAAGAGACAGGGGCATTTTTGTGAGGTCAGTTACTAATGGCTTACCACTGACTGCCTTCCCCAAGGCAATTGGTATTACTGCATTACTATCAGTCCAATCAGCAGACTCAATGATATCGCGTATTCTGACCTCAGAAGGTTTTCGATTAGGAACCTCAATACCAACACAACCTTTTCCAGGAACTGGAGCCAGGATGCGTACCGATGTTGCTTTAAGGCCAAGAGCAATATTTTTATCTAGGTTAAGGATTTTTTCAACACGCACCCCCGCAGCGGGGTAAACATCGAATCTTGTTATAACCGGGCCTGTGTGTACTTCCCCCATAGAGACATTGACTCCAAATTCTGAAAGAGTGCGTACAAGGGATTCGGCAGTTGCAAGATGATCTTCTTCATTGAGGTTCTCAGTCGCCGCAACATTCTGTAATTCGAGAAGGTCCAATGGAGGAAAGTTGTAATCACCACGTTTCTGTGGAAGAGGAGTTTCAGCTTTTTTTGTCGGTTCACTAGCAATAATTTTGAGTTCTGAAGTAGCACTCTGTTTAGTTGAAGTAGGTATACTTCCCAATTTGAGTGAGTTGCCTTTTTTAGTTGTAGGTGCGGTAATTGCCTTTAGTACCTGAGGTGCGCTACTAGATCTTGATGGTTGTATCTCATTTAAAGAGGGGTTATTGATGGTAAGATTTTTTGTCTCCATTAGCTTAGTATTTGAGTCTATCAAGGATTTCTCTAATATCCCATCCTTATCCGTTTCCTTATCAGCCTTATGTTTAGGCGAGAAGTGAGAAGTGGTAAGTGATTCCTTTATATCAACTTTGGCCTTTAAGGCAGTTTCAATAGCTAACCTTTCCGCTTCCTTACGTCCAGCTTTTGTGGTTTTCCAGTCTTGCCATCTCTTCTTTATCATCCCTAGGCGAGCAATATTGTCATAAAATAAAAATCCTAATGACCCTAGGAGGAAGGTTAGGATAATAAGATTACTTCCCACCGTTCCTAAGCTTTTGGAGAGTAAGCGTTCAAATAAAACATTTCCTGTAAGCCCACCCCATCCATTTGGGAATTTTTGTAAATTTACAGACTCCTTACTGAAAATTTCAATTTCTAACATATTAGAAAAAGTAGCGAAACTTATTAAACCAAGGAATACTGCACCCCACCGCCATTTAGAAATAAGCATTCCCATTTTATAAAAATTCATGTAACTCATCCAAAGTAGGTAAAGTGGAATCGACCAGGCTGAAAATCCGAAAAAGAAAAATGAATAGAATCCGATTTGGGCCCCTATTTTACCAACTGCGTTTTCTCTTGCTACAAACTCATCTTTGTAATCTACAAATTCTTCACTTTTGATTGATTTTGTTATTGTAGCGGAAGTTTTTCCCCTTTCCCAGTCTTCATAATCATTGGCGCGTGTTGTTATTTGTGGGCTTTGGGAGGGATGATAATCCAATAATGAAACAAAAACAAGAATCGCCAAGATCAAAAATATCGAACCTAGGAGATAATTAGGCCGAGCTGTTTTTGGGTTAAAGGTCGGTTTTTTTTTTTGAACTTCTCTTTTTTCTTTTCGCCATACCAATATACATTAAAGTATTGGGATATGATTGAAATACAAGATCATATTGTTGATTTGGATCCGCAAAACTCCACTCTTAGTGATTAATAATTCATGAATTTTGTAAAATTCCAGCCCCTATATCAAGAAAGGATATGGGGAGGAAATAGCCTGAAATCACAATTTGCCCGACCAATACCTGATGGAAAATATATTGGTGAAAGTTGGGAACTTGTCGACCGCCCTGATGCTCAATCGATCATTGTTTGTGGTGATATGTCAGGACTCACACTACGCCAGGCTATTGAACAGTATGGAGCGCAACTTCTCGGTCCAGCTTATCCTGTGAAACAGCCTTTTCCACTCCTTGTTAAATGGCTTGACTGTCAAAAGCCTCTAAGTTTACAAGTGCACCCACCAGCTGGCGTAGCTGTTAAACTAAATGGTGAACCTAAAACAGAGAACTGGTACATTGCTGTAGCACAGCCGAATTCTACAATCGTTGCCGGTTTTGAAAAAGAGGTAACCCGTGAAATATTTAAAAATTCATTAAGAAATGGTTCATTTGAATCTCTTATTCATCGTGTAAGGGTCAAATCTGATGATTCTATGTTTGTCCCAAGCGGAAGAATTCATGCAATCGAAGGTGGTGTTTTAGTACTCGAAATCCAACAGAATTCGGATACCACTTATCGTATTTATGATTGGGATCGGATCGGAATCGATGGGAAGGCAAGGCAATTGCATATTGAAGAATCATTGCAGAGTATTAACTTTAAAGATGTTAAACCTAATCCGTTGCGAACAAATAACGACATGCAGGTCATTGTTAACTGTCCAGAATTTTGCATAAGAAAAATAAGCTTAAATTCTTCATTAAGGCCTTTAATTATAGAAGCCGAAGACCAACCACGCCTTCTCCACATTATATCAGGCCAAATTATTGAAAAAAAATCTAGAGCTTTACTGAATAATGGAGACAATGTACTTTTACCATTTTCTGCTTCATTTATTTTTGAAGCCATCGATAATGCGGTGGTACTTGTAACCGAAAACTTTATTAGATAAATTACTGTATTATCAGGTATTAAAAATTTTTATTAAGATAATTTTATAAACTTTGTATATAATTAATTATGGCCGTAAGGGGGAAATACCTATTTGTTAGAAAAATACTTGAAAACTTGGACAAAGACCAAAATTCTGCCGGGTTTGTTTTAATTCTTTACACATATAAAATTTTTATGTGATTACACTTTATTTAATTATTTTAATTACAATTAACCATGAATAAACCTAAGGAAGAATTGCCGACTTCTGATACTGATATAAATATACAATCCAGTAATGAATTGGATTCAGGTAACCATGATTGTAAGACGACATTAGAAGGAGATGATGATACGAATACGAAATTACCTGATAAAGATAGGGAAGCTAAAAAAAATCCAGAGAATACAGACGGTACTGAGGATACTGCTGATGACCTAATAAAAAAACTCGACCAGGTTCAGGGTGAAGCAGAAGACAACAAAAATCTTTATTTGCGGGCTATTGCCGACCTGGAAAATTTCCGTCGTCGGGCCGTACGTGATAAAGAGGAATCTAGAAGATTAGCTACTGAAGCCTTGGTTGAAGATATTTTGCCTGCCTTGGATAACTTAGTGCTTGGTCTTGAAGCGGCAAAACAACATCCAGAAGCGAAACCAGTTACAGATGGCTTTTCTATGGTAGTAACACAGTTTGAAAGTATTCTTCAGCAACATGGAATTAAAGAAATTAATCCGGTTGATGAAAAATTTCAACCGGACTTTCATGAATGTGTTGCACACGAATCCAGTAAAAAGTATAAGGAGGGCGAAGTTATTTCTGTAACACGAAAAGGGTATCTTTTGCACGAGAGGCTTGTTCGTCCTGCTTCGGTTATAGTATCGAGTGGAAAAAGTGACAAAAATATAAATCAAGATACCTAAGTATGTCTGAACAAGATTATTATGAATTGCTAGGTGTATCGCGAAATGCATCTGCCGACGAAATTAAAAAAGCTTATCGTAAAAAAGCGATACAGTTCCATCCTGATAAGAACCCGGATGACTCGGCTGCGGAAGAAAAATTTAAAGAAATTTCTGAAGCGTATGAGGTGCTCAAAGATTCTGAAAAAAAAGCCGCCTACGATCAGTTTGGACACACGGCATTTAAGCAGTCTGCCCGAGGGGGTGGGGGCGGAGGATTTCATGATCCTTTCGATATTTTTAAGGAAGTATTTGGTAGTAGTGGAGGGGGAATATTTGAGGAATTTTTTGGCAGTGGTAGATCTTCACAAGGAGGTCCTCAGCGTGGTTCTGATCTTAGATATGATCTAGAAATTAGTCTGGAAGAAGCAGCTAAGGGAGTAACGAAGGAGATTTCGTATCGCCGCGCAACGGCGTGTAATCGTTGTAAGGGCGCAGGTTCAGAGCCAGATTCACGTACCATACGCTGTTCTACTTGTGGAGGTAATGGGCAGGTTACATCATCTCGAGGCTTTTTCAGTGTTCGCCAATCATGTCCAGAATGTCATGGTTCAGGGGTGGTGATGGAAAATCCTTGTAAAAAGTGTCAAGGTGAGGGAAGGGTAATGGAGACGAGCAAAGTGAAATTAAATATTCCTCCTGGTGTGGAAACCGGTTCGAAATTGCGTTCTTCAGGTAATGGCGAAGCGGGTAATTTAGGTAGTGCTTCCGGTGATCTTTATGTCGTTATCCATTTAAAGGAACATGACATTTTTGAGCGTCAAGGTGACCATCTATTTTGTGAAATTCCAATTAAATTTACCCTTGCTGCGTTGGGTGGTACCATCGATCTACCAACACTTACAGGGAAAGCTTCCCTTAAAATTCCTGCTGGAACCCAGTCTGGTACGACATTCCGTCTTCGTGGTCATGGTGTTCCTAACTTGCGGAGTGGACGTAAAGGTGATCAGTTAGTGCGCATGCAAATTGAAGTGCCTGCTAAATTAAAAGCTAGTCAACGAAAACTATTGGAAGATTTTGCGATTGCCTGTAGTGATGCGGATAATCCGGTGAGTAAAACATTTTTGAAAAAAGCTAAACAGTTTTTTGAATAGATGAATTGTTTATTATTTGATTCTTGTGGCCATCAAAAATCACCTTTTAAATCCTAAATGGTTGTCTTTGGATGAGGCTGTAAAAAAACGTGAACACCTTCGTCAAAAAGGGGCTTCACTCATCCTTACTAACGGCTGTTTCGATCTTCTTCATTCAGGGCATATTTATTTTTTAAATAATACCGCAGCTCTTGGCGATGTTCTTTGGATCGCCCTTAACAGTGATGAAAGTGTAACCGATTTAAAAGGATCTTCGCGACCTATTCAAAATGAAATGCAACGCGCTTATAATCTTGCAGCCTTAGAATGTGTTAGTGGAATCATTACTTTCAATTCTAGGCGTCTCAATTCGGAAATACAAGCGCTTGAACCTGATATATATTCTAAGGCTGGAGATTATTCTCTTGAAACAATAAATAAAGAGGAACGCAGAGCCTTAGAGGTAGCAGGGACTAAGATAGTTTTCATTCCCTACCTCGAAGGTCATAGTACGACGGAATTAATAAAAAAAATAAATCATTTAGATTAAATTAGTGATGGGACAAGAGCTGGGTATTAAGTTAGTAATATGTACACACTTTATTATCCAATAGAATCTAAACTTGCCGATCAACTTGAAGATTATTTTTGTGAATGGGTTAGATCACCGTGGTGTTTGACGAGGCAAACGCCCGAACAAAGCTACATCCTTAGAGGTTACTTTTTCACCGAAAAGGAAGCGATTGAGAGCTGGTATCAACTGCGCACAGAATTCATTGAACTACCGACTAAAGTTGATTTACATTTCCTACATGATGGGGATTGGAAAGAAGCTTATAAAAAACATCTTAAATACAGAAAATTACGCGATCTCCACTGGATTCCGATATGGGATAAAGGGAAGATTAAAGTACCAACAGATGAATACGTAGTTTACCTGGATTCAGGCATGGCTTTCGGTACCGGAAGTCACGAAACGACAAGGCTTTGTGCTAATCGTCTTCTTGATTTCCGTGAACGATTTGCTGACACTTGGAGATCAGCTTCGGTGATCGACGTTGGTTGTGGGTCAGGAATATTGTCTATTTCTGCGGCTGTTTTAGGTTTTAAAAATATCTATGGCTTTGATAATGATCCTGAAGCAGTAAGAGTATGTCTAGAAAACAGTACGATTAATGGAATAGATAATCACGTTAAATATTCCATTGCTGGACTTGAAAAAGGCTTGAATCTAAAGCCACGCGCAGATCTGATTCTAGCTAATTTACAGGCAAACTTGCTTTGTATTTACGCTCAGAATTTTCTTTGGGCCTTAAAGGTAAATGGAATGCTTGTAATGAGTGGTATTCTTATTAGGGAAGTTGAAGAAGTTAGAACAACATTTGAAGATCTAATGAGAAAAGGATCCACAAGATTTAATGTTGATACTCGTAAACTTGGAGAATGGGCTGATCTATGTTATTTAAAGTTATAATAAAGGCATATCTCCATGAGGCTGTTTCACTCCATGTCGTTCTCAATATCATAGTTGGCATAGACTTGTTGGACATCTTCTAGGTCCTCCAAGGTTTCAACAAGGCACAAAACTTTCTTTGCAATTCTCACATCATTAACCGGTACAAGAGTTGAAGGAATCCAAGCAATCTCTGCAGAATCAGGTTCAATAGCGGCTTTTAATAGAGATTGTGATACAGTATCAAACTTATTAATTGGGCATAGAACTTCAAAGTGATCTGACTCTGTTTTAATGTCATCCGCTCCCGCATCAAGAACGGTTTCAATAAGGGCATCCTCATTCGTTTTTTTATTATCGATTAAAAATTGTCCTTGCCGCTGAAAATTAAATGACAGAGAACCGGAACCTGCGAGATTGCCTCCTGATTTAGTGAAAGTACTTCTTATGTCAGATGCACTTCGGTTTTTATTATCGGTTGTGACCTCTACGATAATACCTACTCCCCCCGGTGCGTACCCTTCATAAATAAGCTGTTCGTAACTTAAACCCGGTAGTTCGCCTGTACCTTTTTTTATAGCTCGTTCAACATTGTCTGCAGGCATATTAGCTGCCTTCGCTTTACTCATTACTGTACGCAATCGTGGGTTGAATTCAGGATCACTTCCGTTTTCACGTGCAGCAATAGAAAGTTCTTTACTGATAATGCTAAAGAGTTTACCGCGTTTAGCATCAATATCGGCTTTGTGCCGTTTTGTCGTTGCCCATTTACTATGACCAGACATTACTGTGAATAGATTTAAGGTGCTAGAATAGAATTTTTATTTTCGTTTGGACCTTTGTTTGCCCTGGGGTTTCCCTTTACTTTTGTCTTGGGTATAGTCTGGGGTAATTGGTAATGGATCTTTTTGTCGGTTCGTAATAAATTGTTGTAAAATAGAAATAAGGTTCGACATCGTCCAATAAAGAACAAGACCAGAAGAAAAAGTATAGCAAAAGATGAGAAAGATAAAAGGCATCAATTTAATAATTTTCTGCTGTGCACCGTCTATGGAGGGCGTTGGCATGATTTTCATCTGGTAAAACATCGTGATCCCCATAATAAGCGGAAGGATATTCAACGGAAATCCAGCAATTGTTGCAACCGTATCAGCTCTGGAGAGATCATCGATCCATAGGAATCCCGCAAATCGAAGTTCAGATGAAGTACGAAGCATGTAGAAAAAAGAGATAAATATGGGTATCTGTATTATAACAGGGAAACAACCCGCTGCTGGATTTACCTTATTTTCTTTAAATAACTTGAGTGTTTCCCGTTGGAGTTTTTTTGGATTGTCTTTATATTTATCTTTGAGAACTTGCAGCGGTTCAGAAATCTGCTGCATTTTTTTTTGACGATTGAGCAGACTTCGCCGTAAGTGGCCACATTATTGAACGAATAATAATCGTCATTAAAACTATCGCCACTCCATAATTCCCCACTATTTTTTCGATTTCAATAAGAATAATAAGCATGAATTTACTTAAAAACCCGAAGAATCCAAATTGCATTACCAGGTCTTCTCGATGTTCAAGTTGTGTGATTCTCTTGTATTCTTTTGGGCCGACATAATAACTCATTGCAATCATTCGTTCCGAACCTGGAGCTACCTGATTTAGGTCAAATTCAATACTCCCCGTTATTCCTTCGGAAGCATGATTACTATTATTCAATTGTGGAAACGCAACTGGTCGAGTCTGTATTCCTACACCAGGCTGATTGGGCATAAGGATGCCAGTAAAAAACTGATTCTTCACCGCGGCCCAGAATGTCTCTTTTTTAATTACGATTTCAGACACTGGATCACGTTTAAAAAATCCAAGGAAACCACTACCTTTAAATTTTTTTACATTAATGAATTTGACATCTTCATTATCAAAGTAACCGAAATTTAAATAAAAGCCACGTGGATCAGCTATGGCAGGTGCTGCAGTACCAACATTGATAAATAGTTTTTCAATGTTAAAGACGTTTTGCGTACTGTTTATAAAAGTTGTCGAATGTTTTATGATGTAAGGATCTGCCCCTTTTAAAGCATGAGTAATCGTGAAATTACGGATCAAATCTATTCCCGGCATCAGAGTAAGGCTAAAGGTTATACTTTCCCTATCTTGACGTAATAGTTTATATATGGGCGCGTATTCTTCAACTTGTCCCCCTACGCCAACGATATTAATGCTTAAAGCTGGAATATCACTGTTAGCATTAAATATGTAGGGCATAGGTTCACCTTTAATCGCAGGATATTTTTTCAATCCAACTTCTTTAATCGCTCCCCCACGATTCGTAAAATCAACACTAATAAAACTGTTTTCCAAGGTATAAATTTCTTCCGGTAATTGCTGTTTATAAGAAAATCTACTGTTGTCTGAGGGATTACTTGCAGACATATTACTTGAACCTGAAAAAGTTTCAGTAATTGAATCTTGAGAATACAAAAGTGGTGATTCATTATCAGTAGACAAATTCCCCATCGGACTAATAATAGATCCATTATCATTCTCATTGGAGTGAGTTCTCATGTCCATATTGTTCGATGCTTCTTGAGCCTTCTCCCAAGCCTGTTCTTGTGCCTTTTTGCCTTGCCAAAGCATTAAAGCAAAGGCAGCGATCAACATCGATATGCCAATTAGTAGGTAGTTTTTATCCATTTTGATTAGAGCATTGTCGAGGTTAATGAACCCGTATCAATTTCGCTTTTCTGGAATAGGGTCGTGTCCCCCGCTATGAAATGGATTACAACATAGGATTCGCCGGAAGATATAATAGCTTCCATAAATAAAGCCATGATTACGCAGACATTCGATAGCGTATGTTGAGCAAGAGGGATAAAATCGACAACCAAACTGTGGGCCTAATATGATGTTTTTCAAAGGGGAAAGTATAAGTCGATATATATGTATCAATAAAAGACTAATCTGCACTGGTATGTTTCGTGTATGATTTATTATTTTATTATACTTCATTGGAGGATCTAGTTTTTAATGCCTGCTTTAGAGCAAAGATCGAGGAAAATATCCTCTAATTGGTGGTAGTTATACTTATTAAAAATTTTGCGGACTACGATCACAATATCCACATTATCATTTATTAAATACTGATTACATCGAAAAATTTCACGAAAAACCCGCTTAGCTCGGTTGCGGTAAACTGCGTTACCAACTTTTCTACTGACAATTATACCAAGTCGTGCGGGGGATAATTCACCTTCTTGAGTTGGAACTTTTAATGCCTGTAGGGCAAAGGCTTTATTATTGATGCACTTACCATATTTGCGAACCAAAGTGAACTCTGCCGTGCGCCTTAAGCGGTGACGGGTGTTGCGTAGTTTCATTACGCTATAAACGAGGCTTAATAATTAAAGAGCAAGAAGTTTACGACCCTTAGCCCGTCTAGCAGCTAATACTTTGCGGCCGCCACGAGTACTTTTGCGCGCGCGGAACCCAAATTTTCGCTTTCGTTTTATTTTAGATGGTCGATAGGTAGGCTTCATAAACGTTATAGAAAAGGCTGAAACAAATAGACTCCACACAAAAGTGTCAAGCATGCAGGCCATCTATTAGCTTATTAATCTTTCAATGGCTGTTAAATATCGTTTTTGAGTTCCAGCGACAATTGATTCCGGTAGGTGGGGCCCTGGTGGCTTTTTATTCCAATCTAGTGTTTCTAGGTAATCCCGGACATATTGTTTATCATAGCTTGGTTGGTTCCGTCCTGTTTTATATTCTGATTCTGGCCAGTACCGTGAAGAATCGGGTGTAAGCACCTCGTCTATGACGAATAATTTACCTTGTTTATCTAACCCAAATTCGAATTTTGTATCGGCAAGAATGATATTTGCGTTTTTTGCATAATCCACACCAAGCTGATAAATTGCCATGCTTGCGATTAATACTTTATTATAAATTGTTTTGCCTAAGATGCCTTCACATTTAGCAAGTGAAATTGGTTCATCATGCCCACTCGTAGCTTTCGTGGTCGGGGTAAAGTAGAGGTTAGGTAGGCGAGCACTTATCTCTAACCCTTTGGGTAGTATTTGTCCAAAGAGGGATCCATCTTCCTTATATGACTTCCACCCACTTCCAGAGAGATATCCACGGACAACTGCTTCCACAGGCAGGGGATTCAATTTTTTAACAAGCATACTACGTAAAATAAGATGAGGGTAGTCTTCGAGTAAATCCTTAAGCGATTCATCATGATTTTCTACCAGATGATTTTCAATGATATTTTGAGATTTCTTAAACCAGAAGAGACTCAGGTGAGTAAGAATTATTCCTTTATTTGGTATTCCCTCAGGGAGAACGACATCAAATGCAGATATTCGATCGGTGGCGATAATCAGTAGTTTATCACCCAAATCGTATATCTCACGTACTTTACCTGAACAAATTTTGGGCCAGGGTAAACTTTCTACCTCAACGATAGGATCACGAGGAAGTGACTTTTTAAAAGTAGCGAATTTCATAAGTATTTTAAATTATGGGTATTTTTATTTTTATTCCAAGCGTTGAATTCTTGTCCTCTAAAGTCACAGGAATTTAAAGTATAAATCGAAAAGGCTTGCACCCTCACTACGAGAATCTAAATTTTGGCCTTTCCTAATTAACTCCCGTTCGTCTAGCTCGGTCCAGGACACAGGGTTTTCATCCCTGCAACAGGGGTTCAAATCCCCTACGGGAGGCCAATTAATGAATAATTGGTCGTAAGAGCTTGTTCCTTAGGAATCCTATATTTAGGACGATTTTTTAAAAATAAATAATGCCCCGTTCGTCTAGCCAGGCCAAGGACGCAGGGTTCTCATCCCTGAAACAGGGGTTCAAATCCCCTACGGGGTGCCATTGCAATAATTATTTAAATGTAGTGAATTATAAAATCAGGCTCTCTGCATATTGCCATAACTGACAATAATTATGGTGATATATCCACCAACATTTAAGCATACCGCTATTGGTAACACTCATGCATCTATCCTTAGTTTTTACCTATGTTTCCACGAAAGGTTTCATTTGATAGCTGTATTCCTCCCATCCTAGTGGTATCCATCACCTGTAATACTGTTGAATCTGCTATGTATGCATCGTATTTTCATCCTCCAGGAAACAAGGCCTGGTTAACCGCGTTAATTTTTCCTTCCATCAAAATGCAAAAGAAAAGATTCCATCAATTTTACAAAAAAATCATTCTATCAAATAAGGAGCCAATTTCTTACCTATACGGTATTTATCTATGTGAACAAATTTTGGAACACCATTTTCATAAGTAATCGGTAATTCACCTTGAACAAGGGGTAGTGCATATTTCAAATATTGGAAATTAAGACTTACACCATCTTCATTTATCCAATTTTGTGGTATACTCTTAATATTATTAGCAACTTCATTGAGATCACAAAGTCCAAAATCGCAACTATATTGCTCAGAATCACTGCGTATCAGGGTAACCATTTTATCGTTTTCTCCCCTTACGGCAGCTCGAACCGCAGCTTGTCCAAGTGCGAAAGATTCATCACTATCAACCTGTGAGGAACAGTGAATGGCCGCACGTTGGGCATAACCAAGTTTTGTAATTCTTACATCAACACCTAAATGTTGCTCGACTATTGTACCAAGATATTCACCGACACCGCCAAGCAGTGAGTGGCCAAATGCATCAGTCTGCGTTGCTGAAGTAGTAATGTAATTACCGTCACTGTCGATTAAGCCCTCTCCCACAACAACAAAACAGGAATTAGCGGTTTTAAGAATACGTTTAACATCATCAATATATTTTTGTGGAGAAAATGCCACTTCAGGTAGGTAAATTAAATGAGGTGGATCGTGTGGGTGATCCCGTCTTTTTGCCAATGAAGCCCCTGCGGCAATCCAGCCAGCACTACGCCCCATTACTTCAAGGATCATCACTAAATTACCACGACCCATTGCTTCGTTATCAAGGGCAATTTCTTTGACAGTCGTTGCCACATACTTAATAACGCTGCCATAACCTGGGCAATGGTCGGTACCGGTAAGATCATTATCTATTGTTTTGGGAACACCAATGATTCGCATCTCGTGGCCCTTTTCTTTTGAAAACTTTGATAGTCTATTAGACGTATCTTGGGAGTCGTTACCCCCAATGTAGAAAAAATAGCGAATGTTATGAGCCTTAAAAACTTCTATAGCTCTTTCACAATCCTGTAACTTTTTAAGCTTGAATCTACAAGTACCAAGAGCGGATGCAGGTGTAGATCGCAAACCACGAATTGTTTGCTGGGATTCCTCAGCGAGGTCAACAATATCCTCTTTAAGAATTCCCTGAATTCCATTCAATCCACCATACACTTCTTCAATGCATTCGTGGTTAAGCGCTTCTGTAATTAAACCAGCTAAGCTAGAGTTTATAACTGAGGTCGGTCCCCCCGATTGCGCCACTAAACAATTACCTTCTAAAACATCTGCCATAAGTTCTATTTTTAAAAAAAAGACACATTGTATTGCTGCTATAAACAAAGCAATCTTAAACTATTCATGATTTTGGGGTATCTATTTCAACCCTTGAATAATTGGTCGGTAAATTACTAAACCTGCTAATAATCAAAGTATTTTTATCGGTTTATAATCTGCAGCTTTAGGAAATCGCTTTTTCCAGACAATTGATTCATTAATAAATGTATTCACTTGGCTACCAGCTGATCCCATTAGTTTTTCATTTTGGGTTAAAATTTCATTAATCTGACTTTGTTTGAGACCTAAGCGAGGATCATTAGCCAGTCGATCAACAAGATCATTTTCCTTAATCTTTCCCTCTCTTATATCCTTGGCTACAGCTATTGACTTTTCCTTTATCGCCTCATGGGCAGACTCACGACCCGCGCCATTTTTAATGGCTTCCATCATGATTGTTGTTGTTGCAAGATATGGTAAATATTGATTATTTTCTTTTTCAATATTATTGGGAAATATTTCCATTTGTTGAATCACATGAAGAAATGTTTCAAACAAACCATCAATGGTGAAGAAACTGTCGGGCATAACGACTCGTCGAACAACTGAGCAGGAAACATCACCTTCGTTCCATTGATCACCTGCTAAACCCGCGACCATTGTTAAATGTCCTTTGAGGATTACATTGAATCCATTGATGCGTTCACAACTTCGGCAATTCATCTTGTGAGGCATTGCTGAAGAGCCTACCTGATTGTCATCAAACCCTTCGCTAATTAATTCATGTCCCGCCATTAACCGTATAGATTTTGCCATATTGGATGGTGCACTAGAGAGCAAAAAGAGATTGCTCAAGACAGCAAAGTCGATGCTACGGGGATAGACTTGTCCTGTGATGGGCATCAATCTTTTACTCCCAAGGTAACCCAAAATTTTTTCTTCCAAGGTGCTCACTTTGGTCGAATCCCCATCAAAAAGGGTTAGAAGATCGATTTGAGTTCCTACCGCCCCCTTGAGCCCGCGAATGGGGTAATGTTCAATGATATTATCTAAACATTGTAGACCAAAAAGTAATTCTTCACCAAACATCGCTACCCGTTTGCCTAAAGTAGTAGGTTGTGCTGGCACATTATGTGTGCGGCCAGTAATGACAAGATTGCGGAATTCGTCAGCCCGTTGAGCTAAAAGAATAAGTGCAGACACAGCCTTTTGACGTATAATTTTAAGTGATCTCAATATTTGCAGCTGTTCGATGTTTTCAGTGAGATCACGACTTGTTAAGCCCTTGTGGATATGCTCGTACCCTGCTAATTCATTGAAAACTTCGATGCGCGCTTTTACGTCATGTTTTGTTGTTTCTTCACGGTTTCGTATCAAGTTGATATCTATCTGTTCCTTGACCAATTCATAAGCGTTTATCGCCTCATTTGGGATAGTCAGTCCAAGGGCACGTTGTGCTTTCATTACTGCGATCCAAAATTCTCGCTCCAGAATGATCTTGCCGCGTGTTGACCAAATGCTCTTTAGGTGTTCTGATGCATAGCGTTCGGATAAAATGTTTGGTATATCGGCCATTATATATTCACATCTAATTTTAAAATTAATAAATGATTCATTACAAAGCCACTAAAAAGTTAATTTAGATGCAGTGTTTTATCTTCTGGGATTTAACATTCGCATCATAGTTGTAAATGCTAACTAATTCTTAGCTGTAATATTAATTGTAAAAGTCTGTTTTTACATTGGAATTTCATTATATTAAAGATAATAAGGGTTTAAGTATAATAAATATTTTATTTTAAGAAATAATTATTAAAGAGGTTTAAAATGATACTAATAGGTGAAAACTCACGGTTAATGCAAAGATATGAATTACTGGAGCGATCTGCAATGCGCTATTCAGCGGGATGGGCTATGGTTACCTCATCTTGGGACATCAAAGTAACTCTGGGGAGGCATATGTGGCAGGACGCGCAGAGAGCAGATCGTCTTCGTAATAGACTTAAAGAACTTCGATCTGGTCCTCTCTCTAACGATAATAATTCGGGTCTGGACAAGGTTGTTAATTATGCTGCTAGTGCTGAAAATATTTCAGAGTATATAGCCGGAATGTATAAAGTTGTAAAAGCCAACCTTCTCGAAGCTTATTATCATCACTATAAAACTACAAATATTGCTTTAGATGATGCCACGCTTGAATTATTATGTAATAATATTTCCACTCTCGAAGAACAATGTCGATGGGCTGAGGGATTAACCGAATTTGACTCACGAACGATATATGACAGGGTAGCTTGTGAAAAGTGGCAAAATGTAGTCTCTTCGATGTTAATTTTGCAAGGGGGGATTGATGGACGTGAAACTCAAACTGCTGCAGCTGCAGCAATTATCCCATCTCGCGAATCTTTTAAGCGTCCGCATAAACAACATTTGGACGATATAACTACTCAACGCGGTCGTGATAAAGCACCTATAGAAGAAGCTGGTGAACCTTGGAGAGAATATGTACTCCGCAACTATTTCAATGAGATCGGAGCAGGAGATAATGTAGCAAGCATAGTTTTCGATGCACCTCAACATGTTGAATGGGAGTTTCTTTATGACATGGCGCGGCACGGTTGGGACGAATATCGACATGCTATGATGGGTAAACAACGACTTATTGAACTAGGTTTGGATATAAAAAAATTACCTATTGGTACAGGAGTTTTTGAGTTTCGTGACAAGCTACCCCTTGTAGAACGATTGGGAATGATCGTTTTTTTAGATGAAGTTAACGGCTTTCCTTATAAGCGTAGAAGTCGTGAATTACTTAAATCAATGGCTGATGAAGAGAGTTCAGATTATTTAGCCTACGATATTTGCGATGAAACACGTCATGTCGGGAATGGCCATAAATGGCTGGAACATTTGCAGAAGATTACCGGTGATAAGCGTGATCGTGATCAGTTAATGAAAGATTTGAATGAACTTATGGATGAGCGTGCAAATTACATCGGGACTGGCCAGGTAAATTAAGCATTTTAAAATAATGCGCAGAGTATTACGCAAACTGTCGTTCTACTGTAACTTTTCCTTATTTGGTTAGGCTAATGAAACAGTTGAATATAATTGCTGCCTGTTCAGAGAATCGAGTAATTGGACGGGCTGGGAGGTTGCCTTGGAAGATAAATGAAGACTGGAATTACTTTATTAGAAAAACTAAGGGTGGCACAATCATCTTTGGACGAAAAGCATTTGAGGAATTTGGTTATCCTTTTTCAGGGAGTCAAACCATTGTGTTGACACGCAATCATGAGTGGAGATGTAAAGATGTAATCGTTGCAACTTCATTACAAGATGCTTTGAATAGAGCACAGGAACTCGGTAATGAGATATGGATTGGTGGAGGTCAGCATGTATATGAGGAGACAATAACGATGGCTGACACTCTCTACCTCACAGTTATTCATGCTGAGGTTGAAGGGGATGTTTATTTCCCTGTATGGGATTCTTTTTTCACAAAAACAATTTCTAGGCATGAAAGCAGAAACGACGATTTTCGTTATACTTTTTTTGTTTTTGCAAAATAATTTATCAAAAAGAGGTTAATTTTGATTATTACTGGTGGTGTAGCTCGTGGAATTCGACTCAAGATTAAAAATTCCGATTCAATTAGGCCAGCGATGGGGCGTTTGCGGGAAGCGGTATTTTCGAGTCTTGGCATCGGGGTTGTTGAAAGCAGGTTTCTAGATCTCTTTGCTGGTAGTGGTGCCTATGGGTTAGAAGCGCTTAGCAGAGGGGCCTCGGGTGGGGTATTCATTGAAAAAGATCATCAAAAAATTGGATATTTACAAAAAAACCTCTTCTCTGTTTGTAAATCTCTTGGATTGGAAAAGACACCTTGTGATGTCCTGGAGATGGATGTTGTTAAATGGGTACCAAAAGTTAACCAAAAATTCGATTTTATTTTTGTTGATCCACCCTATAACACTATAAATCAACGGATGGAATTAATTTTTACGCTGGCACAATCCTGCATTACTTTTAAAGAATCATCTCGCTTAATATTTGAAGCACCTTGTGAGTTGGATTTAAAGGGAAAAGGATGGGAACAAGTGAAAAAGTTAGGAAAAGGCCGACACAAATCCACGGCATCTTTTTTCCGAAGAATTTAAATTTTAAACAGAGTAAAGACTATTATAATTGAGAAAGTTGAGTTTCAATCTTTGAAGTAAGGATTACTATTGTGGCGATTCCTGCTGTCCGAAGTATAGACTGACCAAGAGTAAAGAGTTTGAATTTAGTACTACACAACAGATTCCTTTCCTTTAAGCCCCGCCAAAATAAAATATTATTGATCATTCAAGATACTATTTATGAATAAGTTAAATGTATTGTGTCTACTTGACTTAAAAATATTAATAGGTTCATTTAAATTATAACTATAACTTATTTTACCTCATTGACTTTAACCCGTTTTAGATAGTTATCTTATCGTTCAGTCGTGGGCTTATCAATGCCTATGAAAGTAATTTTTATAATGTACTCGGAAAAATCATTTTCAGACCAGAACTTCCTTTATATCTTAAGCTTCTGCTATAGGAAGTAATTCCATGGTGTATAAGGATACGCTTATACTCATTGTTTTCCCATTCATCCCACCTGAGAGTAAAATGGTGAAATGGTATTGGACTCCTATTGTAGGTGTCCCCTTCCTATTAAGAAACATTATTAACATCCAGCGTTGTGGAGGTAAACAAATATATTTGTATCATTGGCAGGAATTAGCAGCAGTAAAAGAACTGTGTTGTCTTGTTAATAACGATCCCAGAATACAAAACAAAACAAAGTTTATATCAGCACCTAAGGATTTAGTGAATTTACTTCAAAGCAGAAAAAAAATCCTTATCCTGAATGCCTCAACTCTCCATAACAGGTTAGATATTCTGAATGCTATTTCGTTATTAACTCAAGATTCCATCATAGATAAAGAAGAAGAAAAGGACTTGGTTGGTCTTGAAAACTTACTCGTTCAACTAGAAAAGTATGACGATTCAAGTGATTATTTTTTAGATAAAATAATCGTTATGAAAGATCAAAAAAAAACCATTGTGCGCCTCAAATGAAAGCATTCGGATTAAATACTTGTCCGGTATTAAAATTACCAAAAAAAGTGATTTCCATAAAGAACATGTACGTATCTTGCAGTCAGGTGGTTTGGAAACCGACAGTATGATAAACAGATTATTTTCCCGCAGTGTATCTCGTTTAATAACACGTTTGGTTATTCATATGCCGATAACCCCTAATCAAGTCACGGTAATAAGTTTTTTATTTGGCTTAATATCAACCTGGTTTTTTATCCAGGGCGTTTATTGGATGACTCTTCTAGGATCTGTTATTTTGGTGATTTCAACATGGATAGATGGTGTTGATGGTGAACTAGCTAGATTGACTTTTAGAGAATCCAAAGTAGGTGCTAAAATGGATATAACCTTGGATTGTCTTGTTAATTTTATGGTTTTCTTTTCGATTGGAATGGGATTAACCCGTGCATCAGGGGACAACCTTTATACAATTCTTGGAATATTCTCAGTTTTTGGTGGTATTATTTCTTTTGTTTTTATGAATGCGTTAATTTCAGAGAGTAAATCGCCTGAAATATCTGACAGCATTTCTATGAATAAGGGGCGTAATATTCAGGATAAAATAGTTAACCGAGATTTTATTTTCATCCTGTTCTTATTAGCACTTATTGATAAAACAGAAATATTCATGTGGATCGCGACAATTGGAGCCAATCTTTTTGCCATTTATTCAGTTTATGCCAGGTACTTTGACAAGTAGAGAACTTATTTATCAAGAGCTTGAAATAGAGGCCAAATTTAAGAGCTGATGTCTTGTTATTAAACTGATGAAACTCGCAGGAATATTTTTCTGGATTGTCGGATTATTACTTATGTTATGGCTGATAGCTTGGCAAGGGTTTGCCAAGGTAGGAATAGCATTTACTGAAGTGGGTTGGGGATTGCCATTAATTTGTCTTTATTTCCTGTTGCCTATGACAGCCAATACTTTTTGTTGGCGGCTACTTTTACCAACTAACACGCGCCCACCATTCTATATCTTATTACTTTTTCGCTGGGTTTGTGGTTCGGTCAATACTTTATTACCTGTTGCCCAAGTTGGTGGAGAATTAGTCCGCGCAAGACTGCTAACTTTCTGTGGTGTTCGGGGACCTGAATCGGGAGCTAGTGCAGTCGTTGATGTAACAATTGCAGCCACCACGCAATCTGTTTTCTCAATCATCGGGATTTTGATTCTATTGCAATATGATATTTTAAAAGATGCTACATACGCCACCGCATTTGGCCTTTTAGTCTTTTCTATACTTCTCGTTAGTTTTTTCATTGTACAACGGTTGGGGCTTTTTTACAAGATCACCCGCTTTTTAGAGAAATCGTTAAAAGTAGGTGATTGGAAAAATATCACTGGAGGGGCAAAAGAACTAGATGAGGCGATTCTTTCAACATATGGTCGACGACGGGCATTGGCATTTGCTACTGCCTGGCGTATATTTGGGCTTATCGTTGGTTCGGGCCAAGTGATGCTAGTATTTTATTTTTTGGGTTATCCTATAACTTTTGTCGAAGCCATTATGTTAGAAAGCTTGGGTCACGCGATACGCAATATGGCGTTTATGATTCCCGGTGCCTTGGGGGTCCAAGAGGGCGGGTTTATGCTACTTGGTTATGTTGTAGGTGCAGGTTCAGAGATTGGCCTTGTGTTCTCTCTCATTATAAGAGCTCGCAGCCTTGTTTTAGGGCTACCTGGTCTGATTGTATGGCAGTTCATTGAAGGCAGAAAACTATTAAGTAATCATCAATAGGTTCCTCTTATTTAAGGGGAATTTTAAATTAAAACCTTCTTTTTCTTATTATTGGATTACACGCTATCGAATTGTGAACTGAAACTTTTAATTGCTCCATTCCATCTTCGACAGAAATTTTGGGTTGGAAGTCAAGCTCATGACGAATTTTATCCATACACATATCACTTTGTGTTGTTAGCATTTTAACAGCTGTGTGTGTCAAGAAAGGGCGGCCCTCTAGGTTTAATAGCTTGTGTGTATTTTCAAATAGAGAAGCCATAATGTGAGCTAAGCAAAGTGGAATGGACTTTTTAACCGATTTAGCCCCGACTATTTTAGCTAGATAGTTGAAGTATTCTTTAAATGAAATTGAATTGTTATCCCCTACAATATATCCTTGCCCAATCGCATTAGGAGATTTGGAAGCAAGAAGTATGGCATCGATCAAGTTGTCGATGTAACAGAGGTGACATGTACCTTTACCACCAGAGATTAAAAACATTCTATTTTGTCGAATCAACCGGAGAGGTTCTTTAACCCAACTACTTCCGGGACCATAAACTACTGGGGGTCGCAATACCACAACTGGTAATCCATGATCGCGATGAAATCTAAAGACAAGAGTTTCTCCTTCTACTTTCGATTTAGAATAAAAGTCATTTCCGGGGTCGCAAGGTGTTTTGTCATCAAAATAAGAGGGTGAAGGAATACCAAACACAGCAATGGAGCTGAGGTGTATAAATCGGGTAATATTTCTTTTAACAGATGCCTCAAGCAGCCATCTTGTGCCTTGCACATTCGTTGAATAAAAGGTCTCTTTGGGTCCCCAATCTAAAACATGACCTGCACAATGATAGACTCTTTCAACATCATGCATAGCGTGAATAATAGAATCGTAGTCGCATAGATCTCCAACTACAATTTCTGCAGATCCTTTGAAAAAGGATGAAAGCTTATGTTTGCTTTCTGGCCTGCAAAACAACTTTATATTACGTCCTTCTCTCAACAGGCGTACGCTTAAATGATAGCCAATAAATCCTGTTGCACCAGTTATAAGATCAGTATGCATTGCTAAAAATAACCGTTGTTTTTAAACCAATGGATAGATCTTTCAATTGCTTCATCGCAGGGTACGGGATTATATCCCAGTTCATTTTTGGCCTTTGAGTTTTCATAATACAAATATTTCCCAATGAGTTCTTTCATTCCTACAGTTAGTTTTGGCGCTCTGTGAGTTAGATGATTAGCTAACCCCTCTTGCCAATGAGCGACAAAATTCAGCAGCAGTTTTGGAATTCGGACTTTCGGCTGTTTGGCACCTATAATTTTAGCGATCCTAGACATAAATTCCTTGTTAGTTAGATTCTCTCCTGCAAGGAGATACTGTTCCCCTTCTCGACCTTTATTCAATGCTAGCCATAATCCTTTCACTAAATCATGAACATCAACAAAACAAGCTCCTCCCTCTACCCAAAAAGGCCACCTCCCTTTACATATATCAATAATCGGTTCACCAATTGGAGTGGGTCCGTAATCCATTTCTCCAATAGCCGAAGCAGGATTTACGATAACTACAGGTAACCCTTTTTCTCTTGCCCAATATTTCATTTCATCTTCACCAGCTTTTTTCGTCTCAGCATACAAGAATTGTTTGCCTGACAAATTAAATTCTGATTTTTCATTACGTAGTATCGGTTGTTCAGATGCTCCAAGTGTAATACAACTACTTACATGGACAATTTTCCCAATTCCTGTGGCAAGACAAGCAGTGGCTATATTGGTTGGTCCTATTACATTTAGGTTGTGAAAAACAATGGGATTTTTCGACCAGTAACGGTTAAAACCAGCTAGGTTAAAAAGAACATCACAGTTTTTAAGAAATGGATATAAACTCTCTATATCGAGTACATCACCCCAGAAAACCTGCCTAGGTAAGTTTTCTAGGAGACTTACCGAAGTACCTCGAAGAAGAAAGGCCACAACTTCGTGACCCAAGGAAATGACATGGCGCGTCAAATGATTGCCAATAAAACCGTTTGCCCCTGTTATACCAACTCTCATTTAATTATAGGATTGCAATTACCAAGATGGGTGATTTCAAGGTTACAAAAATGTTTGGTGCGGGCGGGGAGAATCGAACTCCCGTAGCCAGCTTGGAAGGCTGGAGTTTTACCACTAAACTACGCCCGCTTGAGCCAAGCACTCATATTTCGCAATTATTTTCAGGGGTGGTCAAGTTTGAATCCTATCTGAGGTAAGAGTAAGGTCCAATTTTTTCTATTTTCATCATATTAATAATAAAACTGGGATTTTACTATCAGAGGTAAGTATAACTATTTTCAAAAATGTAATATTGAAGGAAGGTGAAGAGAAGATGATAAATATTAATTTTGCTCTTCTTCTATAACTAAGTAAAAGGACTTGAAAACCCACAAAGAAAAGGTGATAGGGATGCTTATCTAAATCAATGGAAGTTTAGATAAAATTATAATTTATTACGGATGCGAGTTTTTCTAGTAGGATTTTGTGATCTTTTCTTATTCTTGCTCGCATCCAAATCACTTTTTGAAATTTGTGATAGTTGTTGAAAAAGATTTTTTCTTCTTCTTTTCTCTGTATCAGGGAGTTGGTTGATATTGGTCATATTAGCCGGATGAATAGTCTTAGCTAATGAAATCTTTTGCTGAAACCCTTCCTTGATAACAATAACTGCATAATTGATTGGATCGTAATCGACTATTTTCAAGTTTTTATGACTTTCGTTCATTCCAACCCAAAAGGCATCATTGCTATTTTTATATTGGAGACAAAAGATATATTCCCCATCTAACTTTACAATCCCTCGAAGATCCAGGGTGTTAACTGAAATACCAGGTTGATTACTATTAGTCGGGTCTATTGTGTTTTGATCAAAACCGGTTGGAATAAATGGCGAATTACTGGTTAAATTTTGAATTTCATTGGGTTTGGAGTATTCTAACGCATAAACCTGTCCGTGCAAAAGGAACACTGATATTAGAATTAACAGTATACAGTTCTTAGTGAACTCTAGTTTGATGCTTCGCATAATTAATGTAAATGTTTTCACATCTTTCTACCACCGTCAACTCAAAGGAAAATTAAGTAGCGATGACTGAGGAGTCAGTTTTTTTCGCATCCTCTTTTTTTTGTAAAAGAACTGCTCCAGTAATATAATTATGATGCGCCGCAGAAAAACGATGCCAGGTGAGAAAACTTTCAATGTCTTCGTGATTCCATTGGGGAGGGCCTTGTTTATTGAAAGCAGGATGAAACCAGATAAGATTTTCAAATAAGGTGAGTGTCATCGGGCTCCCCCCCCAATCGGGATAAGACATTTGATAACCTGGTTCACAGATATCAAAGCTGATACCAAGATAACCTTCAGGCTTTAGAACCCTTAAGGTTTCATTAATAGCCATATTTTTATCTTCTTGATGTTCGATCACTGATAAGCTGGTTACTACATCTATGGTTGAGTTTTCTATGGGAAGCTGACAAGAATCCACAATTACCCAATCAATATTAACTTTTAATTTCCGTCGCACAGCTTCCCATTGATTTATCCAATTGGGTTGGGTTTCAACGATGGTGACATGAGCACCTTTCAAAGCCATCATCCATGGCCACGGTGATTGTTCACTACCTATGTCCAGTAGGTGTATATTGCCCCAATTTAATTGGTTTAATCCATGAAACCAAAGTTGTGGATATTCCCAGTTTTTAGCCCAGTTACAAAAAGTTCGCAAACCGAGAGGTTCAGCCAATTCATTGAGAGTGTCTATGAATGCGCAATAGTCATGGCTAAAAGTCTCTTCTAAATTAGCTAAATAGCGTGGTTTGTTCACTGAACGTTTTCGTTTTCTGGCAATTGTAATTTCATGAGAAATATGCCAGTAATCATCGTTTTCTAGGACATCAAAACCGCAGGTATTAAGAATAGTAACAATAGATGAACGAGTAAAGATAAACGCATGTTCTTCGGGATCAAATACGTTTATATTAAGAGACGCGACATCTGTATTTTCATTAACCAGTGGTAGTTGTAGATAGAGAATACCACCAGAGCTCATTTGACGGTGAGCGGTTTTTAGAAATGCAACCGGATCGTAAGAGTGTTCTAGAACGTCACAAGCCACAATCAGTTCAGCTTTTGGTAGATTTTCTACGTCGGGGAAAACGCCGGTTCTTACATCTAGATCAGTATTTTTATTTACCTCGGATACTGTATTTGGGTCAGGTTCAATACCGGTTGTTTTCCAGCCTAATTCTTTTAAAGCAATTAAAAGAGATCCTTCAGCACAGCCGATTTCAATCACACGCCCAGGGTTAGGAATATATTTGTTAATATCCGTTAACCATTTATTCACTCTACCATCTTCTATAAATATTGCCTGCCGCTCTTCTAGGATAGGGTGATCTTTTTGCATTTGCCGCTTTTGCCAATAGCCGTGATAGGAGTAAAACGATGGTATTGCTCCAGGTTTAATTCGTCTCCGGGCATAATGAGTATTGCAGCGTTCGCATTTAAGATAGTCTTGAGAAAAGTTACTCACAGTTTTACTTTTCCAACCGCACCAACACCTCTCGGATACTTGAAAACGGGTATCAGTATCAAACCCAAGGCGTTGGGAATCAATCTTTGTGTTGCTATCCATTAATCGAGTAGCCATATTTGGAAAAGTCACCAACTTCAGCCTTCTCCAAGGCATCCTTCCAGGTTTTGTCTTCTTTCCAAAAGTCATTATCTCCAGACCGATAAAAAGTGCGTTCACCATCTTTGGTTATTCGATCGAAACGAGTCCACCAAAATACATATTCAGGTTTTAATTTTGGTGTGACATCAATAAAGTCTACAATTTTTTGTAATTCTTCGTGATTGGTTTTGAGTAACTCGAAACGAACAATTAATACTTTTTCTGGATTATCCCTATATAATTGAAATGCCTTATCGTAGAACTTTCTATAAAGGTAAAAATTTTCTTTTATCCAGACAATAGTGTCATCGATTTTTAAACCCCAACGTTCACAAGCAGTTAGATATAGACTGTAGATACTGGCATAGGGATCACGTATAAGAATAATGGTTGGGTTAGATCCATTTTGTGGTTGCCCATGTAACCCATTAGGAGATGCATTAATATATACCGGTTGATAAGGTACTGTATCCGATCTAAGTTTCAGTGCATATATAGCTATCGGTTCCAGTTCTTCTTGGCGTTGCATTGCTTCTTTATCATTAACAAATTCATTTTCAAAAAAGACCAGATCGAAAAGTCCCGTGAAACAGTTCCACAAAAAATGACTTCCGGTGCGTAAAAATGCGTAATAGTCCAGCTGGCGTCCCAACCTTGTACCAAAAAAGTATTTATCTTTATCCATTAAATATTATGAAAGTGAAATAATAGTCGTTGTTCCCAATGAAGCAAACTTAGAATTTTAAGCGCGGCCCTTAAAACGAGCTATATTTAGCTTAAAAAAATAAATGTATGATGGAGGCTATTATTAGTTTATAGATAACTTGTCACATTTTACCACTCTGATATAAGGAATATTTTTAAATATAAAGATTATGATTTTCTTAAAAAATAATAAAATCCACTTTTTCACTTTAAAATTCACTTTTTTATTTATTTTAGAATTGCCGGGATTTGCACAACCTAAAGCCCCTCCTCCTGATCCTCCAGTTGTAATAAATGATCAATCCTTTGTCGGTAGTCAAAAAGGAGAAATTCAAGCAGCGCTTACACAGTATTCTATTGGTGATCCAACTGCCGAAGAACAACTTATTTTAGAATTAATTAATAGGGCGCGAGCAGATGCCAATGCGGAGGCACAGAGGTTAGTTGCCACGACAGATGGAGATGTTTTAGGATCGATAAATTTTTTCGGAGTTAATCTCGGTGTCGTCATCAACCAGTTTAAGACTCTTGAGCAAACACTTCCACCACTGTCTATGAATACTCAACTCACAACTGCCGCACGGTTACACAGTCAAGATATGTTCAATAATATATTTCAATCACATTACAGTTCAGATAATCCAATATCACCTAATGAAGCGGGAGATAGTCTTGGAGATCGCGTGAGACACCAGGGATACAATTTTATGGGTGTAGGGGAAAATGTTTTTTCCTATGCTCGTTCAGCTTTTCAATCACATGCAGCATTTGAAATTGACTGGGGTGCTAGTCCTAATGGGATACAGGATCCGCCTGGACATCGAAATAATATCCACAATTCCTTATTTCGAGAAGTTGGAATTGGTGTCATTCTTGGAACAAATAGTTCAGGTAATGGATCGATTGGGCCTGTAATCGTGACCCAAGATTTTGGAGTGAAGTTAATTGGAGCTACCCCTTATATTACAGGTGTTGCATACGACGATCAAAATGGAAGCGGCTTTTATGATTTAGGTGAAGGTTTGGGGGGTATTAATGTTGCTGTCAATGGCTCTGATTTTTTTGCAGTGACTGCATCGACAGGTGGTTATTCTGTTCCTGTTCCCAGGAATGGTAATTATTCAGTGACCTTTTCAAGTTCGTCGATTATAGATCAAACTATCCAAGTTATCATTTCTGATTCCAAAAATAAAAAACTCGATTACACTCCACAGGGCATTGGTAGCAATGATGGAAACGAGTCGGATCCTAATGTACTGATTATTGAAGGTACAGGTGATATTGTGGGAGAAAACATTATGCATCCCAGTGGTAATATCTTCGACCAAGTCCTACTCACAGGACAAAGTATAAAGCTTCAAGCTAAGGCGGGGCAGATCACCCGTGTGTCTTTCATGGATGAAGACGAAGATATTGTACAAATAGAGTTCTCTGGGAAAGGAAATTTTACCATAACCCTAGATCCAATCACTTTTGTACCTCCAGCCTTTCCCCCACGTTACAATCAATCTGTTGAGTACGTAACGGGTAAACCGAGCATAATTATAGATGGGGCAGATTCCAGTACGTTCTTTAGTATTTTTACTGTGGGAAAGATTAATGCCGTGAACCAATCCTTGTTTCCCGTAGGTCAAACCTATGATGCCGAAGCGGATATAACTCTAGTAGAAGTAATTAATTCTACGGGAGTAGGTGGGATGCAGCTTTCAAACACGGTTTTTAGTGGAACTGTTGGTAAAGTCGGATTGGATGCACGAGGAGTACCGATTGCAGTACGACTTACAATAGGAGATATTAATGCATTTGATGATGCGATACCACACCTGCTATTTGGTGAGGGTTCATTCAATGTTCCAGCAGGTAATTCTGGCCTAAGAATTACAGGAGGAGACCTCTTACAAAGTAATAATGCCCCAGTTGTAATAGCGGAAAGTGAATCAACGACTCCTGGGTTTGAAACTTTAATCTTTCAGAATAACTTTAAGTCTGATAATACACCTCAACCGACTCAGAGCAATGCAGCCATTTTTGTCAATGAAGATGGAGTCGAAATTACCAAACCTGTAGATGAGATTTCGATTGAGTAATAGAAGATAAGAACTAACCTGAGCTTAAAACTTTAATTAATTAATTCATTAATTCCCCTAGGAAAGTTATGTCTACTGACTTTATAATTTCCTTTATCATACCTTCTTATCAGCAAGGTGTATATTTGAAAAAATGCCTCGATAGTATAGCTGCTCAAGGCCTTTCGAGAAAACAATATGAATTACTAGTGTACGATGGTGGAAGCAAGGATGATACAATTGACTTGTTAAAAAATCATCCGATCCATCCAACCTGGGTTAGTCAACCTGATAACGGGCAAGCGAACGCTATCAATAAGGGCTTGCAAGAGGCAAATGGTAAAGTAATCGGCTGGATTAATTCTGACGACTACTATTTACCTGGTGCTATTAACAAGGTTCTAGACTTTTTTGATAAACATCCCGAGATAGATATACTTTACGGAGATGCTGATATTGTAAATGAGACCGGAGAGAAGCTTTATCCTTACGCAACTGAGGAATGGAACTATTCAAATTTAGCAGATATTTGTTTTATCTGCCAACCAGCAACATTTTTTCGCGCATCTTTAATTGAGGAATATGGTGTTTTAGATGAATCACTGGATTGTGCCATCGATTACGAATACTGGCTTCGGATTGGGAAAAGCCAAAAATTTCATTATTTAAAAGAACGATTGGCATGTTCGCGGCTTTACGGAGATGCCAAGACATTGAGGATGAAAACAAGAAGTGATGCAGAAGCACTTTTTGTTTCTCGTCGCCATACCGGTAAATGGTCAGATAAATGGAGAGTTGGATTGGCTCGCCACAAAACAAAAGATTGGATGAGCCTTTTTTCATCAAAAAATGATACAATCGCAGAGATGATTTATACTGGAGTTGAACAAATTTTGGATTTTAAATTAAGTGGGCTTGAAATTACGGATGTTCTTTCTTGTCCACCAAAGGATTTATGGGACAGGAACCCTGAAGAATTTGGGAAATTTATTGAAATGCTGCATAAAGATCGTAATGCATGGAGAGAAGATGCTGAACGGACACAGAAAGAAATTGAAGACGTTCATGAATCTCTCAGAGCCGCTCACGCTTTAAACAAAGACTTTCAATTGCAAATTGTAGATGCTGACAAGCACATCGTAAATGCTGATAAAAATCATCTAAATCATCTAAAAGAGATTGAAGAATTCAGAAAACAAATAGAAAAACTTGAGGAACGGATACAAAATCTTGCCCACCACCTTGCGGCTTTGAGAAGTAATTTCTGGGTAAAAATAGGAAGAAAATTAAAAATTATAAATCTAAAGAATATAAATGAACAATGAAGTGAAACAAAGAGAAATTGAACTATCCGATATCCATTTTGTGATGCAAAAAGAACTGGATTGGAAAACCAAGTTTCAACTTCTAGATCACTTATTTTCTGAAAATGATGATCGTGAGTTAACGATGATAAAGCATCAACAATGGGAAGAGATTGAGGGGTGTATATCCCAAGCTATAGATGGTAATCATCCAAAAGTAAAAGGACCTAGTCTCTATCGGCGTTTACGCCGAAAACAGGGTAAAGTTAATCGTATGATAATACTAGTTGTGACAAGATTTTTAGGTTTGGTCAAAAATATTGATAAGCGCCTACATAAATTAGAAATTTTACCCATAAATAATTGTGGGTCTCATGCCGAAACAACTATGCATTTCAAAACTGAAATGTTGGCTACAAATGAATTAAAGTCTGAAATAAAAGTTATTCGGAACAAATTAAATTTATTAGAAGAAGAAGTTAATAAAATTGAAAAAATACGCTCATCATCAGAGACACCCTCTGTTAACGAGGGTTAGATTTTTAAAATAGGGAGTTATCCAGTTATATTTTAATATGAGGATTCTTATTACAACGACACAAGTGCCATTTTGTTATGGGGGCGCTGAATTACTTGCTGAATCGTTGAAAAATGCATTCTTGGAAGAGGGGCATGATGCAGAAATTGTCGCTATACCTTTTCGTTGGTACCCACCAGAAGAAATCCTCGATCATCTTTTAGCATGTCGGATGTTGAATATTAAGGAAAGTAATGGTGTTCCAATTGACCTGGTAGTCGGGCTTAAGTTTCCCGCTTATCATATTAAACATCCAAATAAGGTCCTCTGGATTCTTCATCAGCACCGTTCGGCTTTTGATTTGTGGGATAAGGATGATAATTATTTAGCTGCTTCCCCAGATGGAGATAAAATAAAACATGGAATAAGACATCTTGAAATGAAATTGCTTTTAGAGGCAAAGCGAATTCATACGCTATCTTCTAATGTATCTCGTCGACTTGAAAAATATAGTAAAATCTCTGCACCACCTTTATGTCCTCCACCTCCCCATGCAGGAAGTTTCTATTGTGACAAAGCAGAGGATTATATTTATTATCCAAGCCGGTTAGATGCTCTCAAACGTCATGAATTAGTGATTCGTGCCTTGGCGTGCACCAAGAAGCCAGTTAAAATATATTTTTCAGGTCGACCGATCAAACCAGATTTCTTAAATAATCTGAAAAATTTAGCAGAAAATTTAAAAGTTAGTAACCGTATTACCTGGTTTGATTGGATTAGTGATGAAGAAAAACAAAGAAAGTACGCTCGGTCTAGAGCAGTATTATTTACGCCACTTGATGAAGATTATGGATACGTTACATTGGAAGCTATGTTATCCTCTAAAGCTGTAGTAACATGTAGTGATTCAGGAGGACCCCTTGAATTTATTAATCATGAAGTAAACGGATTGATTGCCGAACCCAACCCTGAGTCTTTGGGGAAGCGTTTAGATGAGTTATGGAGTGATCCTGGGTTTGCAATAAAAGCAGGTCAACTTGGTAATGAAAAGTATCACTCGTTGAATTTGTCTTGGAAACATATCGTTCAGACTTTAATAAAATGAAATTAAATTGGTTTTCTCCTCTCCCTTATGAACATACCGATATTGCCCATTATACGGCGAGAATAATCCCTATCCTTTCACGTGTATGTGATTTAACACTTTGCACTTATCAGAGCGAATGGGATAAAAGCCTTGAAGACTATGCACCTGTCCTGTCTTTCAAAGAAGATAACCTAGATTGGTCAATATTGAATAGAGCGGATGCGACACTCTATAATATAGGGAATAATGTTATTTATCACAAAGAAATTTTCTTTTTTAGCCAACAGCATTCAGGAATTATTATACTTCATGACTTTAATTTGCATGAATTATTTGAAGATATGTATCGCCCCCAAAGTGATTACAAATACTTAGAGATACTCAGATATATTTATGGATCTAAAGGGTTAGAAAAGGGAATAAATTACATCAAAGGTGAAACAACTAAAGATACGATGATAAAAATGTTTCCCTTGTATGAGCTTGCTTTAATGAATTCTCTTGGAGCCATTACTCATAACTATGATAAATTGGAATACATTTCAGATAAGAATCATGCGCCAGTTCTTTATACTCCTTTGCCCTATACTAATGAAAATAATATTAGACCTTTAAATCCCAAAATATTTTCAACAAGAAAACGAACGAAACTTTCTGTAATTTGTTTTGGATATCTCGGAGGTAAAAATCGTAGACTGATTCCCATATTGAAGTCCTTAGCTGTATATCCACAAAAGGATTTGCTTCATCTAAATATCTACGGGGAGATCCAATTTCTTGATCAAATAGTTTCGCTCATTGAGTCTCTTAAATTAAAAAATATAGTTACCTTCCACGGTTTTGCGACAGAGAATAAATTGAATACGGCCTTGGATTCTGCAGACCTTGCGATAAATCTTCGTTTCCCTACCCGTGGAGAGGCATCTGGATCTTTACTTCGCACATGGAACCATGCTTTACCCTGTCTCGTCACTAAGGCTGGATGGTTTAAAAAACTGCCTGATTCATGTGTTGCTTTTGTTCGTCCAGAGGCGGAAGAGGAAGACATCCATCGACATCTTGATGCCTGTCTTGTAACCCCTGAGCGTTATCGAGAGATAGGTTTGGCTGGGCGAAAATACCTTGAAGAGAATCACAGCTCTGAAACTTTTGTTAGAAATTTGATGAAATTTATTCCTCAAGTTATCTCTTATAAAAGTAAGTCTTTTGCCTTGGAGTTAGGGAAGCGGACTGCAAGTAAAATAGCAGATGCTTTTAGTGATGATTATACTCAAAAATATTTGATAAAACGAACAGCAAAAGAAATATTATCATGGACTTAGGGTTGAAAAATTATTTCGTAGAATTCATTTCTGTATTAAGTATTAAAAAATCATAAACAAAATCATTGACTGAGAAAAAAGATATTCCTTTAGAGAAGATGCCTTATGCCCCTGATTTATTTCATGTCTTCAGGCATTTGTTGAACCATCCTGAATTAACTCGAACTTACGGTGGATGGATTTATAAGAATATCTACTATCCTGACTATTTAACAGTAGGTGGTGCATCATATGCTATTCAACGTGAAGCACTAAAACATTGTATCGGGCATGGTATTGATATAGGGGCTGGTTATTGGCCTTTGCCGGATGCTGCACCTGTAGATATCTGGCGTGGACCAGGAACTAATAATACTCTCGATAATTATCCTGATCATTCTCTAGATTTTATTTTCAGCTCACATTGTTTGGAGCATATTGAAGAATGGAAAAGAGCTCTTACTACCTGGGTTAAAAGGCTTAAACCCGATGGGCGTCTATTCCTTTATCTTCCTCATCCAAATTGTGCTATCTGGCACCCAGAATCACCTTTTATAAATAATGGACATAAATGGATCCCAACCCCGGATATTATTCAAGAGGCATTAATAGACTTAAACTGTGCATTAATAGCGAAAGATGATGGCCCCGACGCAATGCAGAGTTTTTATATATGTGCAAAATTAAAATCAATTAATTAATTTTAGTCTCATATCTCCAGATCAATAAATAAGATTTTATGAAAATTGGTATTAACCTTTGGCTTTTGGTCGAAGAAGGAGGTGGAGTATGTAATTACGTTCTTACACTCTTGCGCCATTGGAATCAGTATTTTCCAGGCGATGCTCTAGTTATCTTCAGTTTTCCACAAAATGAGACATTACTTAGTACTTTACCTTCATCTTGCCGGAAGGATGAAATTCGACTTCGAGCCCAGGAGGAAATCAACGATTATCTTGATCGATTTGATATCTATTTCTGTCCGATAGGTTCGCTTTATCCCCGCCCATTGCCGAAACCTAGTGTTATAACACTAGTAGATATTCAAGAACGGTTTTACCCTGAATTTTTTAAGCAGGAAGATTTGGAAAGTCGACTTCATCATTATGATATTTCTCTTAAAATTGCAGACCGCATTATTACCATATCAGAATTTTCAAAAAAAACATTTGTTCGTATCTTAGGTATATCAAAACGTAAGATTGATCGCATATACCTATGTGCTGACGAAATGCCTGAGGCCTTACAACCAAAAGGGTGGCCACTAACTAAAAAAACAATGGAGGAAAGTCTCTCCGATTTTACCACGAATTAACTGAGTTAAAGATTATTGATCTTTATATCTAATAATATTAATCTGTCACAGGATAAAGATCGTTATTGTAAATCTAGAACTGGTAACTGAATCAATCCCAGGCGACACGTGCACGCTAATCTGCGGCTCCAAAGAATGGTGCTTGAAGACCAGATTTGCTTATACGTATCACCGTAATACCTCCGACCCTATGAAGTTGATGTAATGGAGCACCATCACCACGATCACCTAACCCGATTGCGGCATCTACCAGATATTCGCCTTCACCAAGACGACCATCCAACCAGATATTACATCGGTAAACTCGGTTGGGTTCTAAATCTTTGACTACTTGTTCAATCTGGCGCGAACTAATACCATAAACAACACGTTGATGCCGGTCTACAATTTGGAGGCCAAGATGCATCCCAACTATCGTTTCTCTTGCTTGTAAATATAAATAGATTGAAATCGCCTCACCAATGACAAAGTCTGTCCGTGTTTCACCTTTAACATCAAGCATATTACAGTATATAAACTCTGCTTCTTTTGTCCCAATTTCATCATCTGAACTCCAATTACGTGGGACTACCCCATCCGGTAGACAAATACCCTTTTCTGCAGTTAAAGGCGCAAGAGGTTGATAAGTTCCTATGGAAGGAATTGTCTCCTGGTTGATCTCATGATAAAGACTTACAGCCCGTGAACTCTTACCTAGAAATTTGGCGCGGCCATTTTGAAGTACAAGAGTTCGGTCGCAGAGTGATTTTATAGTAACTAAATCGTGGCTAACAAAAATGAGTGTCATTCCTTTTTCCTTTCTTTCACGGAAAAACCGAATGCATTTCGCTTGAAAAAAGATATCCCCAACCGATAATGCTTCATCAACAATAAATATTTCAGGCTCGATCAATGTCTGGGTAGCGAAAAATAAGTTTGGGTGGGAACCTGAGACACGGATGAAAGAACTAGCTGAATTGATGACTGCCCACGATTATGAACTGGCAAAAAAAGAAGCAATTGAGGGCATTGATTTTAAACTGACAGATTGATAGTTAAAAATTTTATTTCTCTAAGACGTCTATATAAAATTAATTCCTGTGGTAAGGTTAATTGAGTAGCTACTATCTGTAATGAAGATTTCAATCATTATCCCTACTTACAACCAAGGTGCATTTATTGAGGATACAATAAAAAGTGTCCTCAACCAGGAAGGAGCTGAGGTTGAACCTGTCTCTTATACACATCT
>PNEW01000015.1 GCA_002922725.1 Verrucomicrobia bacterium Opi.OSU.00C
AATACTTGTCTTTAAGGTATCTGGAATAGGACCCAAAATAGCACTTAGTATTATGAGTAAACTTTCGGTAGCCATCCTCAAAAATGCCATTGCCGCATCAGATATTGAATTATTGGCAAAATGTCCTGGTATCGGCAAAAAAACCGCTGAACGGATCGTTGTTGAATTACGAGATTCAGTTAACGCTGTTACTACTCGTCAACATCGCTATCACGGCAGTGATGAAAACCTCCATAAGATTGATTATCAAATTCAAGATGCAGTCATGGCCTTAGTCGCGTTGGGTTATAAAACATCTGTTGCCGATAAGCATGTGAGAAGTACGATACGGGAACTAGGATCAGATGTAAGCATCGAAGCAATTATTCGTTCTGCTTTAGGTAAACTATAAAGATAATAATAGAATATGTTTCATCTTTGAGATCTCAAACTCGTTAAATCACTCTTAAATTCCCTTATTTTCTTCTTAATATAATATAAATATTATGAATAAGATTTTAAACACTTTGGCAAAAGACTTAATGAAGGAATATCCTCGAAGTCCTCATGAAACCTTGGGAGGTTATGTCATTGCTGCACGTATGCTAGATAAATGCAGGGCATTAGTTAATGGCACCCTTGGAGAATATCGTTTTGATTGTCCGTTAGATAATTTCTTTTTAAGTTTTACAAGCATTAGCTGTACCTCTATTATGCGACACATTGAAAGTGGTGCCAATGATGAAGATGTAGCCGGATGGATCACGGATCATTCGGATCACTCAGAAGATACTATTAAGCTATGGAATCTTAAAATGCGTCAAACTCGGGTGACTGACCTTCCAGTGCAATTACAGTTATTTCTTGAGGTTTACATAAGAGACTTTATTCCTAAAAATAGGCGCGTTTATACCTGGTTTGATGTATATGACATTGAGGAGGGACGTATATAAAATACCCTAAAAAGCTGATTTTAGCCATAAAGTTTTCTTTTGTGAATATTTTAAACTCAGAATGTTATATATAACATCTATGAATAAAACGATTATCGATGGCTTGTTCTAATATGTAAAATTTAACTACACCCCTACTATATTCTTTTAATAATATAAATATTACAAATTCATATATCTTGTGTAGCAGAATATAGTATAAGAGAGTTTTAATTATATTTAAGTTCTGTATGTCAATGCATGACAAAGGGCCACGCTAGCTGCATCAGCCTCATCAAATGTTAATTCAGGCTTTACCCCTAATAGTTGGGCTACAGTCCGTAGTATCTGTTCTTTGCTCGCTCGACCATAACCGACAACAGCTTGTTTTATTCTCAACGGTGGATATTCTATTACAGGAAGACCGCGCAGTGCTACTGCAGCTATTGCAGCTCCCCGTGCTGCTCCAAGAATCTGAGCAGTTTGAAAATTCTGAACATAAATTGTTTGTTCCACAGCAACGCAGTCTGGAGGATACTTCCCTATGACATCATCAATTGCTCGTGAGATAGCTCCCAAGCAATCTGCCATTGTCAACCCGGAATGAACCTTAACCGTTTGTCGAAATAAAAGCTTTATTTCTTTGTTTCTACTGAACTGTAAAACTGCTAACCCTGTTGAACGTAAACTAGGATCAATACCAAGTATAACCCCATAGAATTCCTTACTTAGCTTAAAATCGCCTTTATCCCAAACAAAATTATTTTGTTTTTTGCCTCCTATTTTTTCTTTCCAAAGTATTCTAGCTGATTTACGTACCATTATAATATTCTATATTAGTAGAATTTAATAATATTAAATCGAAATAATTCGTGCTTTATTCAGACTAGATGATCGCATATTTAGGTCCTTCCAAACCCTTTTAAAGGCTTCACCTAACTCATGCCACGCTTTCCGTGAGGTATCACTACCCCCACTTATTCTTACAGTACGTTTTATTTCGTCAAAAGTGTACCCCATAGCCTTCAATACATGTGAAGGACCTTCCCTACCACTTGCACAAGCTGAACCAGTGGAAATTGCAAATCCAAGTTTATCTAATCTCATTACCCATCGTATATTATCGTGCTTAGGCAATATAATTGAAGCTGTATTCCATAATTGGTTTACACCCTTACCAATAATTTTAACACCAGGAACTTCATTCAATAGAATATCTAAAAATTCATTTTTCCATAATTCTTGATTCGCTTTGATGATCTCGGAATTCAATAACTTACCTTCTAACGCAGCTATCATCGCCGCTATAGCTGGTAGATTTTCAGTACCACCACGATGACCAGATTCTTGTTCACCTCCATAAAAAGACTTAAAGTTAGCAAAACATTCAGATATTTTCAGAAACCCAACACCCTTAGGGCCACCAAATTTATGGCCACAACCTGTAAGAAAATCGCATTTCCCAAGGTTTTTTGGTGGTAATTTTCCTATCCATTGTGAAGCATCACAGTGGTAAGGAATATTATTTTCATTACACATTTCTAATATTTCACGCCAAGGTTGAATAATACCTGTTTCATTATTTGCAGCCATAACAGAAATTAATGAATAATTCCCATTTTTAATTAGTGGTAATAAGTTTGGGGTCTCTATAACCCCAGCTGCAGAAACTGGAATAAAGTCAACTTTTCTCCCAAATGTCACTTCTGCAGCTTTGATTACGCTTGGATGCTCAATATTTGAAATTAAAATACGCGCATCCGATTTACTATTCTTGGCACAATAGTTAATAAGAGTATTATTTCCTTCTGTTGCACCAGAATTAAAAATAATATTTTCCGTCTTAGTTTCCAGAATTGATGCCATTTGTTCACGTAATCCTTCAAGGCGGTTTTTTGCGCGTGCAGAACCAATATAAGGACCAGATGGATTTTGCCAATATTCTTGGTTAGAACTTATCCACACTTCTTCGGCAACAGAAGATAATGGAGATGTTGCATTGAAATCAAAATATTTCATAAAAGTAAAGTATTGGCTTACAACAAGCCTAATACATCGAACAGTTTACATTATGAACTATCATCGTAAAGGTAACAGTAAATTTTGTCATTAAAAATCAGGGACCCTTAATTCTTGTCCCACTCTGATTGAATGTGGGTTGGGAAGTACATCCCTATTTGCATCAAAAATATCCCGCCATCGACCAGGCGTTTTGTAGAGTTTTATACTAATTCGGCTTAGTGTATCTCCAGATTGGACTACATAAGTTTCAGGACGTATTGGGGTATTAATAGCCACAGTTTGTTCAGCTGGATATGTCTCCTGGGGCGAAATATCTTTAATTACCTCAGGTAAAGGCTTCGTATGCGTAGTAATATGGTGCTGTAAAACATTCAATTCATTTTTTGATTTTTCAAATTGTTGAATAGATCCAGCTAGATTTTTTTTAAGTTTTAAATTTTCAATTTTTAGCTGTTCAATTATATTCATTAAATCAAGCCTTTCAAACTCTTCCTTAAAAGGTTGCCCCGGTAAGCTTCTTACAAAGTCTTTTTGAGCTGTTTCAATAAGTTGCCGCACAAGCTTCGATTGTTTAGCATTTGGCTTTAGTTCAAGGTATTTACGAAAATGATAGATAGCAGCAATAGGATCTTTAATATGGGTGAGGCTTAGACGCCCTATTTCTAAATGTGATTCTGCTGCATCATTGCGTTTATTCACAACCTTTAGAAACGCTTCAAGAGCTTCCTGTTTTCTTCCTTCCCGAAGTAGGCTCTTACCCCTGAGGTAATGCTTTTCTTCAACTTCTGATATGACTTCAATTTGTTGGTTAGAACAACTATTCAATATCGCGAGTAAAAGTAAGACAAAAATATTTATGAAATATGGAGGCATAAAATTCAAATATATTGTATCCTTATGGTAAAGTCGTCTCTGAGATATTGTTTATTAAAAGTGTAAGTTTTTCTAGAGTAAATGACATACAATCTTGATTACAGCACATATTGCCTTCATTCATTGATAACCTAAAGATATAAAACTATTAGACAATCTGATTATTCTTAGCCTCTAAATAACAAATTATTCGGGTAATTACATGGTCATTTTGTATTGTCATTACCTTGTACGACGAGAACAAAAGTTTGCAGATATCGCATTTAGCTAATTAAAATAAGAAAATAGGTAATTCAAGATTTCATATGCCTAAAATAAGCATATGTGATATGTAAAAAGTAGACCTTCTATTTATCAGTACCCCAATTTGACATCTCTTCTCTTAAATCAGCATCAAGGCCCATTTCAAGAGCATTAATAGCATTGTCAATATGTTCTATTTTGCGTGCTCCAATAAGGGTACTTGTAACACAAGGATTTGTCATGACCCATGCCATTGCTAACTGGACCATAGGAACTTCCATTTCCTCAGCTTTTTTGCGTAGCTGATCCAGCATCTTGAAGTTATGGTCATTAAAATATATATCAGCATGGCCAGGAGAAATGGCAAACCGTGTGCCTTTTGGTAGTTTTTCTTTGTTAGGTGAATACTTACCTGCAAGAAATCCGGCGGCTAAAGGACTATAAGGTATTGTAGATATTTCTTCTTTTAAGCATAATGGCAAAAGCTCTTCTTCATACCTGCGGTCCCCTAAACTATATGGTGGTTCTGTAATTTCAAAACGCACCCACCCTTTCTTTTCACTAACTTCTAGTGATTCTTTTAACATTTCAGCAGTAAAATTACTACACCCAATCGTTTTTACTTTTCCTGCTTCTACCAGTTCATTTAAGGCCTCAAGAGTTTCAGAGATTGGAACATTTTCATCAAAGTTATGAAGCATATATATTTCAACGCTATCTACTCCAAGTCTTTCAAGACTAGCTGTTACTTTTCGGTGAATGTTTTCAGGGTGATTATTACCTCCGCTTACTTTGGTGCAAATAATCATTTCATCTCTACAACCACGATCTTTCATCCATCTAGAAAGTATTTTTTCAGAAGAATACATTTCAGTAGTTACTTCTCTCGTATCATCAATACCGAACCATTTCTTGCGATTTTCTTTAGCATTTCCTCCACCATACAATTCAGCGGTATCATACAATTTTATACCATTTTCCATCGCGTAATCGAGTATCTTCCATGAAGTCTCTTCGTCTATTTCTCTTCCAAAAGTCACACATCCCAAACTAATTGAACTCATCATTAATTCCGTACGACCAATCTTTTTATCTATTAATTTAAATTTTTCCATATTTATTAGCTATTTATCTTTTATTTAAAGTTAATTAAATTTTAAGCTGTCAATTTAAAATTTAAAATTACAATTTATTAGTTATCACAAATTAAATTGCCGCTGACGTAGTCGATCAAGACCTACGGCAAAAACTATTACCAAGCCAATAATAATTTCTTGAACATAGTTTGGCCACCCTATTTGATCTGAACCGTTTCGTAAAGTGGCCATTATTAAAGCGCCAATAACGGCACCGAAGACACTTCCAGTTCCACCACTTAAGCTAGCCCCTCCAATTACCACTGCTGCTATTACATCTAGCTCGAGTCCCATAGCAACAGTCGGGTCTCCCTGCTGTAATCGAGACAATTGCATAATCCCTGCAAGACCATAAAGTAATCCCGCAAAAAAAATATACCCTAAGTTTTGTAAGTTCCGTGCGTATACCACAAAGACGAGCTGTTGCTTCATTAGAACCAATTGCGTAAATATGTCGGCCAAAAACTGTTTTATTCATCACAATACTAATAAAAGCAGCCATAAGAAGTGCCACCACCACACCAATTGGTGGGACCCATAATGGTATCTCATAACCTCCAAATTGTGCCGGATTATTCATAAGATAGTTAATTGATGATCCGGGATCATAATTAACCGTTTGGTTCTTACCCAGCCACTTAGAAGCTCCACGTGCAACTCCCATCATCCCTAATGTTACAATGAAAGGATTCATTTTAAAGCCGGCAATTATACCCCCATTAATAAGCCCAAATACTCCACCTCCTATGATGGCCAGCAAAAAGACTAAGGGTATTGTTAATCCTTCTAAAACTGCATAAGCACCTAGTACGCTGGTAAAAGCAACAACAGCACCGACACTCAAATCTATACCTCCACTAACAATTATTTTTGTCATCCCAAGGGCGGCTATTGTTACGATAACCGTTTGAGTTAAAATGATAGATACATTATTGGGGGTTAAAAATCCACGTGTTTGTGAAAACAGTAATATAACAAGAAGAAGCCCCATAACAGGACCAAAAATTGGAAATTTTGCTAAAATTTTACTTTTCATATTTTCCTAATTCCAGTGGAGTGTAAGCTTAATCATCATTTTACTGCCCAATAGCAGTACTTAAAATTTCATTTTCACTCCATTCTTTAGCGGGTTTTGAATCTTCCATTACCCCACGACACATTACACCAATTGTATCGCATATTCCTATTAGCTCTGGGATGTAGGAACTTATAAATATTACTGATTTCCCTTCCATTGCTAATTCACATATAATTTTATAAATCTGGGTTTTACTAGCTATATCAATACCCCGAGTAGGCTCATCAAGTAAGTAAATATCTGCGTCGTGAAGTAATAATCGACCTAATGAAATTTTTTGCTGATTACCACCAGAAAGCTTATTCACTGATTGTGTTAGTTCGGTTATTTTAATATCTAGGCGATCAACCATTCGTCTAGCAGACGAATATTGTCTAACTCTGTCAATAAGCCCCCAGCGAGTAAAATTCTTATAGGTAGTAGTTGTAATATTTTCAGCAACATTTCTATTTAACATAAGACCTTCATCTTTACGGTTTTCACTTAAAAATCCTAACCCATCATTAAGACGTCTTTGAGGAATTGAATAGGTTTTTTCATTACCCTGAATAAAAAGATTCCCTTTTTTAACATCATCAAGACCAAAGCATACACGTAATGTCTCTGTTCTACCTGCCCCAATAAGTCCGGCGATTCCAAATATTTCACCTTTGTGCAACTTTAAATTCACGCAACGTGGCTTACTCAAACCTGCTAAATTACTAATTTCCATTACAGGTTTCCCAATTGCATGAGGTCTTTGAGGAAATACTTCATTAATCTTTCTTCCCACCATAAGATGAATTAATTCGGGAAATGTAACATCATCCATTACCCCACTTCCAACTGTAGAACCATCACGTAGTACAGTGTATCGATCAGCTATCTCTTGGCATTCTTCTAAAAAATGACTGATATAAATAATACTAGTACCTTCATCACGGAGTTTTTTTATTATGGAAAAGAGGGTGGTTACATCAATTTTAGTTAGACTACTCGTGGGTTCATCCATAATCAAAAGATCTACCGAGCCAAGAGTAGCCCGTGCGATCTCTATAACCTGCTGCTCAGCTAGAGAAAGGAGATAAACAGGCTTACTAAGAGGTAGATGGTGATGGTTTAGTTTATCAATTGCCTCTTGAGCCAATTTATGACGTCTAACAGTATTCAACCAACCAAAGTCATTTGGTTCTTCACCTAGCATAATATTTTCTTCCACACTTAAATGAGGTGCTAGGTTTAACTCTTGATAAATCATTACGATTCCCGCTTTCCGCGAGTCCAAAGGGTTGCTAGGAACAAATGGTTTACCTTCAAATATAATTTCACCACAATCTGGTGAATGTGCACCACTTAGTATTTTCATGAGTGTACTCTTTCCTGCTCCATTTTCTCCAATCAAAGCGTGAACTTCACCCGGTTTTATTTCAAAATTCACATTGTTTAATGCCTGAGTCGGGCCAAATTGTTTGCAGACTCCACACATTCTCAAACGTACTGAATTTTTCATTTTTCTAATTTCAACATGCTAACTTAACTTCAGGCATGTAGTATTATGAAGTAATCAAAAGATTTCTTATTTTTTATCTATGTATTCCTCAAGAGGAGGGAAGAGCAGTTTTTGTATATTTTCATTTTTTAAATTATATGGCGTTACAAGTGTAGCACCAGTATCAACACGTTTTTCAACCGATTTACCCGCCAGATGCTGAACCATTAAACTTACCGCGGAGTACCCCATTTTAAATGGATCTTGAATTATGATGCCTTGTAGATCACCTGAGATAACTCCTTGAACATTTTGATCCCCTCCATCAAAACCTACAAATTTAACATCCCCATCAGCTCGCCCAATAGAACGTAAAGCTAATAACATTCCATTCGTTGAAGACTCATTTGGCATAAATATTCCATCTAATTCGTCCCCGTAGCGATTGAGGATATTTTGAGAAGCAGAATATGCGGTATCACGAGTAGCACCCGAATATTTATCTTCCGATAAAATTTTTATTTCAGGAAATTGAGCGATTACATCGAGAAATCCTTTTTCCCGTTCGGTCGAGCTTGCCGATCCCACCATATATCGCAACATTATTACTTTACCTCTACCACCAAGAAGTTTCACTAGGTATTCACCTGCCATTACACCGCCCCTATAATTATCTGTTGCGGCAAAGCTAACAATTCCATCATATTCAAGTCCAGAGTCAAAAATCACAGTTGGAATTCCTGCTCTTTCTGCTTTTATTACTGGGGCAACTAAAGCCTTACTGTCCAATGGTGCTAGAACGATACCGTCGACTTTTTGTCCTATAAAATTCTCGACAACATTGATCTGTGCAGATCGATCATCTTCTTTCAAAGGTCCTTTCCAAATAATTTCTACTTGAACTCCTGAAGAAATGAATTCATTCTGCGCTTTAATTGCTCCAGCATGGATAGATTTCCAAAATACATGAGTCGTTCCTTTGGGTATAACAGCGATACGATAGATATCAATATTTTCCCTTTGAAAAGAGCAACTATTCACAAGGATTCCTACTAAAATAACAACTATGAAACGCAAATACATAATTTGACTCATAAAATGTGAAATCCTTGTGATATCGCAATTTAAAATTTAACTAGCATGTAATTAAAGCATAAAATACGAGGATAAACTAGCCAATGACTATAAAAGACTTACCTGCATTCTTAATTAAATATGTAAGTCTTAAATCACACTTAAATTATGATGCACGAATCCAATTATTACGTAAATATTGGGTACATGAGAAGACTTATAATAACAAAAATAATTCTTATTCCTTAAAGGTATATAAAGACTCATCCATCGATTTATTTTAGGATTATTAGCAACAGAATTCAAGCTGAGTTTAAAATATTTGTCTTTCTTTTGATACAACTCCCCTACTTCTCCACTTTTGGATTATCGATTTGAATATTCTATATTTATTTTATAAGCTATTACAAAAGGATTGTAATTAGGAAGCTTTGAGTAGTTTAATATGCAATTTATGAATCTGATTGTAATAAGTTGCAGCCTGAACAGTGAGAGTAAAAGTTCAGCTTTGGCACAATTTGTCTACCGAGAACTAAAAGACTCTGAATATAATGTAGATCACATAGTACTTATGGGATTGAATCTCCCTACCTGTGATGGTAGCTCCTGCTATAGTAATGAAAAAGTTGTTATTGTAAGTGAGAAAATAAAAAAAGCTGCAGGCATTCTCATAGCCACGCCAATATACAATTATGATGTGAGCGCGGCCACTAAGAACCTTGTTGAATTAACTGGAAAAGCATGGAATGAAAAAATAGTAGGATTTATGTGTGCAGCTGGTGGATATGGTAGTTATATGTCTGTTATGCCTTTTGCTAACTCACTCATGCTTGATTATCGGTGTACTATTATACCACGTTTTGTATATACCACTTCTGAAGATTTCAATGATAACAATATACAAAATCAAAAAATAAATAAAAGGCTTCAAGAATTAAGCAATGACTTTCTACACTATTCAAAAATATTTGGTATTAAAAAGGACTCTAGATAAGTTTAGCCCCAATGTAGTTAAGTCCACGCAGTATACGATAATAAATATTTTGTTATTCAAATAGTATAGAATATTGGACCAATGCCTTTTGAATCATCCTCGATTCATTTATAAATGATTTCATATATCACTATATGCAAGTCTCACTGTCTCTTTATACTTTTTTCGAAAATGATTTGAAAGTTTTTTTGCCATAATAACTTCTTCAATTTCATTTCGAGAGTTGACTGCTTTCTTTATTGGACCTTGAGCATGTGAGTAATCAATAGCTGATAAATTACTGAAGGTCTCAAAAGCTTCGTCGGGAAAATTATTGTCAATTAATGCTAACCAGGCTTCTTTTAGTTCTTTATGAACATCAATAAATGCCACTTTAATGATAAATCGTAATTCATTAAACAAAGGTCCTGTCCATTTACTTTTATAGGTAAATTCCCCTGCTTCGTGATATGGATTAACATCGGGATCTGAACGAAAAGATTTAAAATGATCAGCGTAAAGTTCCTTTCTTATAGGTGGCCTTCTAAGCGCGTATTTTTGAGGCCCTCCTGGCTCATTTACTTTAAAGTTCCAGAGCTTTTGGCCTTCAATAGATAACACATAAGTTATAAACTCACGAGCTAGTTCAATATTTTTCGCACCACGAAAAATAGCAATAGGATCTACAGATACTGCAGACCCATTTCTCGGCATTATAAAACCAAATCTGTCACTACCTGAACGATGCCTAATGAGTTCCTCTTGATACCGTCCATAAAAATCAATACTCATCCCAGCAGCACAATCACCATTTGAAACATCAATTGAAATTTTAGTTGCTGAATCGGTAAAATACCGAGCATTGGCAGCTATTTGCTGGATCAATTGTATTCCTTTAAGCCAACCATCGTGTATTGCTTGATCCTCTAAACCTACGGGCATATGAGGTTCTCTTTCTTTATAGTTTTTCAAGGTTATTTGCATTTGCTGTTGTACAATCATTTCAAATGCTTTATTAACAGAACCACTTTTGGTCGGATCAGCAGATGCAATTTCACCTACGTATCTTGGATTAGTAAGATAGTTCCAGTTCATTGGTAGACTATCAATATCTAGACGCTGATGTGAATCTCGATTGTATATAATTCCAAAAGTAGATAGGACTGTACCTATCCATCGTCCATCTCTATCCCAAAATGGTTCACCCGCAAATAGATTAGGTATCCCATCTTTACCAAACCATTCCGGGTATCGATCAAGCAGCTCACTGTCGATTATTCGTCCTGCACGCGATTGCTGGATAAAATCGTAACTTCCTCCACCAAAAAAGATGTCAATTCCACAACCCACATTAGATTCAAGAAAATAACGACGTGCTAGTTTAGCAACCGAGCCTTCATCTGTTAAATTATCTTTATCCAACTGATAATTTGTGAAATTATCTTGTACTTCTAGACTCCATTTTCGATTTAGTTCTTTCTCCCAATAGTTACGAAAAGAATTTGTGTATTCAGAATTAATAAATCGAACTATCTCACTCGTTCCTCCCGGAGTACGCCAGTCAATCTCCACATCTAAACCGGTATTCTTTTTATACCATTTTTTAAACCCTTTTGAAAACTCATACCTAATAGAAGCTAGATGTGGAGATACAATGACTAGTATATCATCAGGACGAGATACCTCTTCATCTTCATTTTGCAAAATAAAAGGAGTAACAAGAATGAGTATAATTAATCCTAAAAATAAAAATATTTGCTTCATAATTAATCCTGAAGCACAATAACATCGTCAATGTCTACACACGCATATAATTTAATCTGTCGTGACACCTTGAGTAATTGTGGATTCAGTTCAAATATTTTTAGAGTTATATCACCACTTAAAAAAATATATTGTCCAATTTCACCATAATATATACTTTCATTTATATTCCCTTCGAAACAATTGTGACGCAATCTCTCCCTTTTGATGCGAATAGTTTCTGGTCGAATAGAAAGTGTTACTTCTGATCCCTCAATAGTAGCAATTTTAATATTAGGTAATATACCATGGATATTGCCTGAAGATGTTTTGATGAGAACTTTATTCCCTTCCCTCTTTACAATTGTTCCTTTTAAAAAATTTGTTTCCCCAATGAAATCTGCGACGAATGAATTTTTTGGATACTTATATATTTCATGTGGGCTACCAATTTGTAAAACTTTTCCTTCATGTAAGATTGCAATACGGTCGGCAATTGATAATGCTTCTTTTTGATCGTGAGTAACATATATAGTTGTAAGATTGTATTCTTTACAAACACGTCGAATTTCCATCCGCATTTCAAGGCGCAATTTAGCATCAAGGTTAGAAAGTGGTTCATCCAGGAGTAAACATTGGGGACGTATAACCAAAGCGCGTGCTAGAGCGACCCTTTGTTGTTGGCCCCCTGAAAGTTGATTCGGTTTACGTTCGGCATAATTTTGCATTTCTACTGCTTTCAAAGCAGCTAAAACTCTCTCCTTTATTAGTCCTTTTTTTAACTTTTTCTGTTCAAGTCCAAAACTTACATTTTGGGTAACGGTCATATGTGGCCACAATGCATAATTTTGAAAAACCATACCTGTATTTCTCTTATAGGGTTCAACAGCAGTAACATCCTTATTATCAAAAAATACTTGTCCTTGGTCAGGTATATGAAATCCTGCGATTGTTCTAAGCAAAGTCGTTTTACCACAACCGCTTGGACCAAGTAGAAAGAATAATTCACCGGGTTCAATGAGAAGATCAACAGCCTCAAGCGCAGTAATACTGTCAAATTTCTTTACCACTTTTCGGACAGACACCGAAATCATAATGTCTTATCTGAACGTCACTTAGGCTTCTGTCAAAATAAAAGGATTCTAAATAAACGAGAATTATTTAAAATCTATTGAAATTGGCGTTTGAGCTCCATAAAAGTAAAGTACATTAATCAATAAGCCACAATGAGAGAAGATCTAGAAGAGATATATTATACTAAACAAGATATCAAAACCCGAGTTTCTGAATTAGGTGAGCAAATAACTAAAGTTTACAAAGGGTATGATGAAATTACTATCATATCAATCATCAATGGAGCAATTTATTTTACAGTAGATATCCTGAGAAATATTAATGTTCCTATTCGCTTAGACTGTATACGAGTATCCAGCTACGGTAGCAAACCATACCCTGATAAAAAACCAGAAATTAGTGTTAGCATTCGCCTCGGCATCAAAAATCAGCATGTCCTTCTCATTGATGATATACTTGATACTGGCAATACAATATCTATGGTCTATGATTACCTAAATAAATGCAATCCTTCATCACTGTTAACCTGTATATTGCTCGAAAAAGATTGTCCTCGTGAAACTTCATTTAAAGCTGACTTTATTGGATTCAAGGTCCCTGATAAATTTATTGTCGGCTATGGCCTAGACTATGCAGAACGTTACCGCAACCTTCCCTATATTGGCAGCCTCAAAACTGAATTACTTAACCCTGTTTAATAAGCACTTGATATTGCAATAATTATTGCATCTATAAAATAAGCAACATCAGTAATAATACCTATACTGAATAAAATGAATTTAACAAATGATTATTATAAATTTTTTGGTGAAATTACTACCGCTGTTTACAAGAAGAATCAGTCAACGATACAAAAACTAGGAGTTATCATAGGTCAATCGATTGCCAATGGAGGAATACTACACACATTTGGTAGCGGACACTCTGGTATCATTGCTCAAGAGATTATTCACCGTGCAGGTGGCTTAGTTCCAGTAAGTGCCATCGTAGATCCCACCGGAGGTTGGGTTGAAACTATTCCTGGATATGGCACTAAGCTTATCCAACGTCACCACTACACTTATCAATTAAAGGAAAATGAAATTATCATCATTATATCGAATTCAGGTAAAAATTCCGTTCCTCTTGAGGTCGCTTTACAATGTAAAAAACTTGGACTTATTCTAGTTGCGGTAACGAGTGTTGAAATGTCACAAAGTGTTCAACCAAATCCTTTAATTAATAAGAAGCTTTATGAGATTTCTAACTTTGTTCTTGATAATTGCGGTATTATTGGAGATGCAGCAATTGAAATCCCTGGACAACCTGATAAAATTGGTCCTACTTCGACCATAACAGGAGCCTTACTCCTTAATTTAGTTGCAATGGAAACAATACAATATTTAGTCCAAAATAAGATACCTCCACCAATATATAGAAGTGCAAATTTACCGGGAGCACGAGATTTCAACGAAAAAATATCATCTAAATATAAGAACCGTTTAAGCAGACCACTTTAAAACATTGGTTAATCGACTACAAAGCTAATACACCCAAGTTTAACAAAATCAGCTACATATTTACCAGGTCTTGCTGGTAAAATATTCCCCATTGAGCCAGTCAATAAAACATGTCCTGGTTCTAGGGTCCATCCTTGATTAACAGTATTATTAACAAGCCATAGAGCAGCCTCCCATGGATCCCCAAGAACATCACTACCAGAACCTTGACTTACAAGCTCTTCCTCTTTCCACAAGAAAAATAATATTTTTTTCAAGTCATATTCGATATGACTCCTATGCCTACCTATAATACATCCATAGGCAGAAACATTATTGGCAATTACGTCTACTCCTTTTATTTCTGAAATTTTTTCAAAGGTAAGATTGGTTATTTCAATAGCAGGAACTACTGCTTTGATTCTTTTTTTTAAAATCTCAATTTGGCTAATTGGTTTATTAATCTGTTCTCCTATAATAAAGCCTATTTCAACTTCAAGCATAAGCTTTTCATCCAAATCGAGTTTAATACTCGTCTCAGTTTTTCTATTACCAGAGCCAAAAAGTACACCTGATACGGGATTATTTATCTTAAGTCGTTTCTGTATATTTACGTTAGTAAGACCTGCCTTAAACCCCATTATTTGTTCATCTAATAATCTGAGTTTAACATAAGACTTTTGCACCCTGTATGCTGATATTTCTGTTAAAGCAGGATTCATTACAGAAAGTATTGGTAAAGGCCTCTTATTTAAATGAGCTTCATAAATTCTCATTGCCATAGATTCAATATTCGTAGTCCCATGTCCTTGAAGTTTAAGAGAAAAGACAACAAATGTAATTATGGCTAAATCTTTAAATCTCATATTTCCTCAATCGTTGCTTTCTTTAGGAAGGGTAAATATAGTAAACCCATCAGCTAGGTTTTTATTACCACCTGTAGCTACACTCGCCAAGTACCCAACTACGATACAGGTTCCTGAGCTAACTAGCCCATAGATAAAAAAATGTAAAGGCGTATATCTTTGTATGAAGAATATGGCTATAGCACTTGCAATGATCCCTATGCATGTTCCAATTCCATTAGCTCTATTCGTAAACATTCCAAGCCAAAATACTCCGATTAGAGAACCCCCAAATAGACCATGATAAATACTCATCAGATCGATTAATGATGGAATATTGGTCGTCGTAAATATAAATGCCATTGCCGTACCAAATACACCAAAAATAATGGTTAACCAACGTGCCAATTTTAGTCCTTCATGGTCAGTAATGGTTTCCTTAAACCTCCGATAGTCTATGACAATACTTGTTGCGAGACTGTTCATGCTACTATCCATACTCGACATTGAAGCAGAAAAAATCGCCGCTATAATAAACCCAGATATTCCGATTGGTAAATTTTGGACTACAAACCAGGGAACGATGCCATCAGTAATAAGAACTGGATTTAGTTCTTCTGGTCGAGCATGATAGTAAGCAAATATTGCAGAACCTATATAAAAAAAAAGGAAAGAGGCAGGAAGAGATATTATCGCTCCAATGGCTAAAGCTTTACGGGCTGATTTTTCATCCTTTGTTGTTAGCCAACGTTGAACTTCAACTTGATCTCCGGAAGCAGTGGGGATAACCATCGATGTAAAACTCGCTAAAATAATTACAAACAGCGATGAAGTTCGCACATCCCAACCTTTATTTACCCAATTGAAATTATTTTGGGTGCTGCATATTTCAATAAATTGAGAAATTCCATCATCAAGGCTTAAAACTGTTATTATAAGAATTATAAAAGCACCGGCATAGAAAACAATCACTTGCAATACGTCAGTCCAAATAACTGCTTCAATTCCACCCAACACAGTATAAACTGTGCAGAGTAGTCCCATCGAAAGAATACAAAAATAAACATTGAGTCCTGTTGCAGCTGAAAGTGCAATCGCTGGTAGATAAAGAACTATCCCCATTCGACCCAACTGTACGATAATAAATGTAAGGCTACCAAAAAGTCTCACTAATATATTAAATCGCATTTCTAAATATTCATAAGTCGTGGTAACAAATAAACGACGGAAAAAAGGAAGCAGTAGATACATCTGTACGATAATCACGATCGGTAAAGACAAACGAAGGAGAAAGTAAACCCAATCCGTAGAATATACCTTGGCCGGCGTACTAATATAAGTAGCTGCACTTAAACCCGTACCAATTATACTTAACCCCACTGCCCACCAAGGCACTTGTCGCCCCCCAAGAAAATAGTCTTGTGTTGTTTTTTCCTTCTTAGAAAAATAGACTCCCAAAACAACTAAGCCGAGGAAATAGGCTATAAGGAATGAATAATCAATAACTCCAAAACGACTTTTCTTCAATATTGTTCTCGCTTTAAAAAGTCCTCCAACTGAATCATTCATACTTAGTAAATAAATATCATCACCCGACAAAATTACTTCTCCAGCTGAAATATTAGCTGGTAAGTTATCCATTTTAACCCACGTATTGGTGAAGGTGTGATAAGCTAACACTTCAGAACGAAAACTGTTTACTTTCGGTGAAAAAGAATTTAGAAAATGGTCTCTTTCACCATCATAACCACCATACATTAGTATATGGGATTGGCCTACTTTACTACCATTAGCGCCAAAGATAGGCCAGGGTGAATCCGAAATCTTGTCCCATCGGGATTGTACATCAGCACTAGGATTATAGCGATATCCGTCAATCAATTCTTTTATAATTGGCGGATGTTTTTCTATATTTGTAATCCCCAAACCGCTTGTAAGGTACAAATTTTCATAAAAACCATCATGCTGTACCGTTGCTACTGCATGCATACGCGCTGGTCCTGGCCAAGTTTCTAAAATTTCCCATCTATTATCTTTTGAGGATAGATCTAATGACCAAAAATTATTTAATGCTTGAGGATTCCTTAGTGAATCTATTCCTCCTGCAACAAATACTGACCCGCTAATAATAGCCGCTGCTGAATAGGATCTAGGACCAGGAAGAGACGGAAATTCTTGTTTATCAATCTTTTTATTAACTGGATCCCAAGTTAAAAGAAACACGTCAGAATAAGACTTTTTTTCATCTCGTCCTCCAATACAGAGAAGTCCTTTATCGAAAGGTACTGTAGCTCCATAAGCTAAAGGGTATTCAAGTTTGAAACTAGAATAAATATTATATTTCGAATCTGCATTTCTTTCGAGAACGATGATGCTAGTTTGTATTAACTCTCCTTCGACCCCACCCGCAATAATAAGTGCTCCATTACTCTCTCCTGAAAAGGCCCCCGCCTTAACAGCCATACTTGACAGCTCACCTAAATCAGTCCATTGGTGAACCTCTTCTTCTGAGCTTTTTAATTCAAATTCAGCGCCAGACAACAAGATATTGCTGATTATTAAAAGACAAAATAATGGTAATCTTTTTTGTATGATCGGTATGGACGTTAAATTTAAGATCAGCAATTATTTTAAATTCACCTCAATGCAAACAAACTGACAAGCTTTAAATACTACTACCATATCCCCCCTTTCCTTTATATATGGAATAATATCCAATCTCGATTTAATTATAAATAATATTAATTATGTTGAAAAATATTTATTTTTATAAAGATGCTATTTCTGCTTAATTAATTGTAGCCTTAATTTAAAAATACCTTGAAATCACTAGATAAAAAACTAGCTCGAATTATAGCTGATCCCCTAGGAGCAAAAGATTTTATTATAGCTGATGCTAAAGATGCTGATATGGCATTTGGGATTTCAGCTCCTGGCCCAGAATTTGGAGCGTGTAAGCACCCGTATTCTGAATCTGTTGGTTGTTGGAAAACATTGGAAGACTACCGGAGTCAAATCCGTGATGTTATTAGACAAGGAATTATTGATATTATGCTTCTTTCCGCTTCCAATGTTGAAAAATTAGCTATTGAGGAGAAACTATTTGAAAATTCGCCAATTACTCCAGCAGCCCGTGCTAATGATAGCTCAGACATATGGGTTATTCGAGGCGGGAGTTACCCCAAATCTCCTTCTCGTTCTTTTCGATCGGCCACAATAGAACATATTAAGTATGGTCGTATTGATTGTAATCACAACACCCCTATCATCGGAAGTGACCTCGGACTTTATTCCGTCACTTTTACAAATAACCTTGAATGGGATTATCGATCCTTACAGGATTTTCACGATTTTCGGCTGGAAGCGGAAAGAAAAAATTTCCGCTATTTTATGGAAGTATTCAACCCTAATGTTGATCCAGGTATAAATCCAAAAAAAATCTACGCCTTTTTGAATGACCATATCATACGATGTTTAGCTGGGGTTACTAAAAGAGGTCGACCTTTATTTCTTAAAATTCCCTATCATGGCCCAGCCGCACTTGAGGAACTTGTATCTTATGATCCTAACCTTATTGTTGGTATTCTAGGAGGAAGTGCTGGTACCACCTATGATGCTTTTAAACTCATACACGATGTTCAGAAACATGGTGCACGTATAGCCTTGTTTGGCCGAAAAATAAATCTCTCTGAACATCCGTTGACATTTATCGAAATGCTAAGGCGAATAGTTGATGGAGAAATTACACCTGAAGAAGCGGTTAAAGCTTATCACGGCGTACTCCAACAACTAAAAATAAAACCCTTTCGTAGTCTTAACCGTGATCTGGTCTTATCTAAGAACAAGCTAAGCTATGCATGATATTGGCCATGCTTAAGGTAATCATAAATTACCTAGTTTAATAGCACCCTGTAGGCGTGAAAATTTCAATACGACTTTTTATATCACCCATCGTTTTAATTATACAGTCCCATTTATCATAGAAACACCTATGATAAGATAAGCATAGCTATTAAATTTAAGAATTTAGTTTGCTAATAAAGGATATTAAACAGTTTTTTATGATTATAATTATTAAAATTAATGTTGTAAAAAGACCCCTAAATTATCTATAGATTTCATATCAAAAAAGCCCCACAAGCAAAGATACTGTATATTAAATGAAATTCATTAAATTTAAGCCTACAGTGAGGTCGAAAATAGACGAAACAATCGACTGCAACAAAATCCCAAGAAAAGCCTTCTTAGTAAGACTAAGTGGAGTTTTTTTAGGTGTATTTAGCCTAATACAACTATGTAATAAGCCTTTGGGTACACATAAAAAAATAGGTTCACCAAACAGTTCAATTAAAGTGAAACGAGACCCTCGTTCTGTAACACATGGTGAAAATTAACTTAACAAGAGTAGTTGTACCCCGGTAGATGTAACTCTATTAAACAACTCAAAAATGGCTAATATATTCCCCAAGTGGTCCAACAGTATTCCTAAACAGATTATTATTGCAGCAGCGCTTATTACTATAGCCTTAACGCTTGGTGCTACTTATTACGCTACCCCAAAATATTTACGTGTGGGATATCAACCGATTCAACCTGTTGCCTTTGATCACAGTTTGCATATAGATCAATTAGGGATGGATTGTCGGTATTGTCATACTTTCGTTGATCGATCTGAACATTCTAATATCCCTGATTCTGCAACTTGTATGAATTGTCATAATCAGATAAAACGAGATAGTCCTGCTCTTGCACCCATCCGTGAAAGCTGGTCAACAGGCAAACCTGTCCCCTGGGTGCGTATCCATAAAACACCTGATTATGTATTCTTTAATCATGCCGTTCATGTAAATCGTGGCATTAGCTGTCTTGAGTGTCATGGGAAAGTCGATGAAATGGAGGTCGTTTACCACGCTAAATCGCACAGTATGAAATTTTGTCTAGAGTGCCATCGTAACCCAGAAGCATACATCCGTCCAGTGGATAAAGTCTTTGACCTTGACTGGATGCCTGATAGTGAAGAACAACAATTAATAATGGGAAAAGAAATGGTTCATAATTGGAAAGTTAACCCACCCCAAAGCTGTTCTGGATGTCATCGATGAAATCTAAAGTAATAGAACCAAAGTTAGTTAATGAAGAGATTACTGGACCACGCTACTGGCGTAGTTTAGACGAATTAATAGAAAACCCAGAATTTAAAAACTTTATAGAAAAAGAGTTTCCCCTAGGCGCCTCAGAACTAGCCGGTGTAAACCGCAGACATTTCATAAAGATCATGGCTGCCTCATTTGCTGCAGCAGGTATGGGTATGGCTGGATGTCGACGACCTATTCAACATATTTTGCCTTACTCAAAACAACCAGAAAATGTCATTCCTGGGGTTCCTGTATACTATGCTTCGTCACATCCTTCTGCAAAAGATAATCAACCAATATTGGTTGAAACACACCAACATCGCCCCTCTAAAATCGAAGGGAACTCGAAATACTCCCCTTATGGGGGGACGACTGATATCTTCACTCAAGCAAGTATTTTAGACCTTTATGACCCAGATCGTTCGACTAAAAGTAGTAAAGGAACGCAAAGTATCAGCCAAGGCATGGTATACGATTTATTACAAAACATCCATGCTAAGTTTTTATCTACGGAGGGACAGGGGCTTGCATTTCTTGCTGATCAATCCACTTCTCCAACTCGTGCCCGAATTGTAAAGGAAATCAAAAGGATTTTCCCTCGATCCACATGGGCTGAATATGAACCTGTCAATTTCGATAATCCAGAAATTGCTGCCCGACGTCTATTTGGACGCCGCCTCCGACCTCAATATCATTTTACTAAAACTAAACGTATATTATCACTCGATGCTGATTTTCTAAATATTGAGCCTGGTAAATTAGCAAACTCTCGTGATTTTGCCATTAAGCGCAGAGTAAAAAACAGCAAAGAAGCTACAAAAATGAATCGTTTATACCAGGTAGAAAGCAATTTCAGTGTGACCGGTGCCATGGCTGATCATAGACTTCGATTGTCAAGTGGACAAATTCCCGCATTTACCGCACTATTGGTAATTGAATTACTAAGGCAAAAAAGTATTCAATCTCCTCTATCAGAGGAATTGAAGAAAAAGGCGTCTAATCTAGATACAAACCCTCACTGGATCCAAGAGTGTGTTACAGACCTTCTCGCGCATCCTGGCAAATCTGTAGTCACGGCTGGTAGCCACCAACCAGTCGAAGTCCATGAATTAGTATATTTTATTAATGACTTATTGGATGCTAACGGACATACAGTTACTTACCTTAACATTCCAAATTATAGTGCAAGTACAATCCAGGATTTGGGTGTAAATCTAGAGAATGGACGAATTGAAACGCTTATAATTATAGGTGGCAACCCTGTTTATAATGCTCCACATGATTTAAATTGGTTGGAACTTCAAAAATCTGTCAATGAAGTCATTAGATATGGTTACTTCTTTGATGAAACATCTATAGAAGCAACGTATCATATTTCAGCTACTCATTATCTTGAATCATGGAGTGATGGGCGGACCTTTGATGGTACAATTGTACCTGTACAGCCGATGATTCGTCCTCTTTTTGAAGGAATGCAAGAACTAGAACTACTGGCACGGCTAGCCGGTATAAAGAAAGCTGACCCCTATACTCTTGTTAAAAAAAACAATTACTGATTTATCTGACGAGGTTGATGAAGAAAGAATTTTTGATCGATTTTTGAGCAATGGCTTTCTAAAAAACAGTAGCTTTACCAACACACCTGTCAGCGTCAATCAGAGTAGAATAAAACGAACAATTACTACTGGAAATTTCAGGCCTAGTAATATTTCAAGTGATCATCTTGAGGTACGTATAATTCCGAGTCCAAGGGTGTGGGATGGGTCTTATAATAATAATGGTTGGTTGCAAGAATGTCCCGAGGCGATGACCAAACTCACTTGGGATAATGCAATTTCTATTAGTCCTAGATTAGCTAAAGATATTGGATATAATCCAGAACAAAATTCCTTTAAGCAAGTTGCTTCAAAAAAAGCTGCGACCTTTAAAATGGGTCGTGAAGTTTCACCTTTAGGAGAAATAAATATTGGTGAAACAACTATAAGAGGGCCCATACATATCCAACCTGGGTTGGCCAATTACACAGTTGTAGTTCCTCTAGGATATGGTCGTACAAAAGTCGGGCGAATTGGAAAAGGAACTGGTTTTACAGCCTATCCTTTAGTAAACAGCCGTTCATCTGGTTATATCCTTGGCGCTAATATACATATTACAAATAGATCCTACATTTTAGCAAACACACAAGAACATTGGTCAATGGAAGGAAGAGCCATTGTTCGTGAAGCAAATTTAGAAGACTATGTAAAGCACCCCAACTTTGTTGATAAAATGGGATTGGAACCACACTCACCCCCAATATACGGGAATGACTCTAATCTAAGTTTACAGAAAAAAGTGACGACACAACCTCGAGGAGCTTCAGCTTACGAGATCCCTCAATTTGGGGGAGATCACCAATGGGGTATGAGTATAGACCTTAATACTTGTACCGGTTGTAGCGCTTGTATTGTCGCCTGTCAGAGTGAAAATAATATTCCAATTGTAGGTAAAGACCAGGTTACACGTGGTCGTGAAATGCATTGGTTAAGATTCGATCGGTATTACTCAAGTGGGGATGTTGAAAGTAATAAAAGTGATATACCTGAAGATCCTCAAGCAACCATACAGCCAGTTATGTGTATGCACTGCGAAATGGCACCTTGTGAGCAAGTGTGTCCTGTAAATGCTACCGTACATGATGATGAAGGCTTGAACGTAATGTCCTATAATCGCTGTGTTGGAACACGCTATTGCTCAAACAATTGTCCTTATAAAGTAAGAAGATTTAATTTCTTTGATTGGAATAAAAGAGAAATAGGTAGTTTCTATAAAGGTCCGATTGGACCTGGTGGTATGACCGAATTGGAGAAAATGCAAAAAAATCCTGATGTTTCTGTACGTATGCGTGGGGTAATGGAAAAATGCACTTATTGTCAGCAGCGTATCCAAGAAGCTAAAATAAATACGAAGGTAAAAGCCCGCGATTCAAATGATATAAAAGTTCCAGATGGAATGATTAAAACAGCTTGCCAACAGGTGTGTCCTACAGAATCCATTATATTTGGGGATGTTAGCGATCCTGAAAGTAAAGTTTCGATGACGAAAACTTCTGATCGTGATTATTCTGTACTTGGGTACCTGAATACAAGACCACGTACTACTTATCTTGCACGATTGCGTAATCCCAATCCCCTTATGCCTGATTATAGAAATATGCCCCATAGTAGAATGGAGTATGAAAAACAGTTTGGCCATGGATCTCATGGAACATGATGATCATAAAGCTAATTCTGAACAATTGAACGGCATAAATGATAAACAATATCACAAATAATAATATAAATCTTCACCTATCCCTATGTCCTACAACGAGGAAATGAATTCAACAGAAGCGGTGTTACTTAAAGAAGTGAACCCTAGTGATCTTCCTCGTCCTCCTTTAGTGAAAAATGATCATAGTTTTCACTGGATCACAGAAAAAATATGCAGAATTGTAGAAGATAAGACTCCCTTATGGTGGTGGATTTGTTTCTGTGTTGCAGGCTTTATTGCATCTTTTACAGGAATCGGGTTGGCTTATCTTTTATTCACAGGTGTAGGTGTTTGGGGACTGCGTGGACCTGTCATGTGGGGTTGGGCGATTGTCAACTTTGTATTTTGGATAGGTATCGGACATGCGGGAACTCTTATCTCGGCAATTCTTTGTCTTCTAAAACAAGAATGGCGAACATCTATTAATAGAGCGGCGGAAGCAATGACGATTTTTGCTGTTATGTGTGCAGGGATATTTCCATTATTTCATGTTGGGAGAATCTGGTTTGCTTGGTGGCTCTTTCCATTACCCAATGCAAATGGAATTTGGCCCAACTTTCGTAGTCCTCTTGAGTGGGATGTTTTTGCCGTATCTACATATGCCACTGTATCTGTGTTATTCTGGTTTATGGGTATGATACCTGATCTAGCCACCTTACGTGATCGAGCGACACAGAAATGGAGACAAATTTTCTATGGGATTTTAGCTATGGGCTGGCGTGGATCTAATCGACATTGGAGTAATTACGAAATGGCATATCTCCTTTTGGCTGGATTAAGTACACCCCTTGTATTATCAGTTCACACAATTGTATCTTTTGATTTTGCGGTCGCTCATTTACCAGGCTGGCATACCACTATCCTACCTCCTTATTTTGTTGCAGGAGCAATTTTTTTTCCGGTTTCGGAATGGTTTTAACAATAATTCTCCCTTTAAGAGCGATCTATAAATTACATGATTTAATTACACAGCACCATATCGATTGTATCTGTAAAATCACACTAGCCACAGGAAGTATGGTTGGTTATGCTTACATGATAGAATTCTTCATTGCTTGGTATGGAGCAAATCCTTATGAAGGATTCACTTTTATTAACCGGGCATTTGGACCATACGCCTGGGCTTACTGGATTATGATAAGTTGCAATGTCATTTCCCCACAACTTTTTTGGTTTAAAAGAGTACGCGAAAATCCAGCCTTTGTTTTTTATAGTTGCTATATTTGTAAATATTGGAATGTGGTTTGAGCGATTTGTCATTGTTGTCACTTCATTGGCTAATGAATTCATGCCAGCCAACTGGGATTATTTTACCCCCACTATTGTCGATATATTTACCTTTATTGGTACTTTCGGTTTTTTCTCCGTTCTTTTCCTATTATTTTTACGGTTTTTACCCCTTATGGCTTTTTCAGAAATTAAAGCTGTTACACCCCAAGCTAATCCTCACAATGACAACCAAAATTCAATTTAGTTTATGGCAAAACCTCTATATGGTCAAGTAGCCCTTTTTTGATACTGCAGCGGATATTTACCATGCAGCAGAAAAGGTTCGTGATGCTGGTTTCAAAAAAATGGGATGTCTATACGCCATTTCCTATTCATGGCATGGACGAAGCAATGGGGTTGAAGCGTTCAAAAGTTACATTTTTCTGTCTGATAGGTGGTGTAAGCGGTTTCTTTATTGGGATGCTCATGGTATGGTTTATGAACGGGTTTGATTACCCTTTAATTGTAGGTGCCAAACCCTATTTCAGTCCAATCTATCCTTTTCCTGTTATATATGAAATGACCATTCTCCTCGCAGCGTTTGGCGCTTTTTTTGGAATGTTCCTTTCAAACTCTTTACCCCAACATTATCATCCAATAATGAATTATCGTAAATTTAGTCGAGTGACAGATGATAAATTTATCATTGTTATTGAATCAAATGACAGGCTTTATCATGAAATAAAAACTAAATCTTTTCTTGAAGAAATTGGAGGAAAAGAAATAACCATTTTGGAAGAATAAATGCGCTATTTTATTTTTATTTTCATTTTCATTATTGTAGCGACTGTCTCAATTATGGGGTTTCGTGGGTCAAAATCGTTAAAACCTCCTCTTGAGGTATTCCCTGATATGGATCGCATGGGCAAATATAAACCACAAGCAGAGAATACTTTTTATGTTGATGGTATGGCCGACCGTCCCGCTGTCCCGGGTACGGTAGCTGCAGGCTCTTTTAATGAAGATCATTATTTTTCAACAGGTAAAATTAATAATCAATGGGGAAAAGGCTTCCCTGTTAAGGTAAACCATAAATTGATTCAACTGGGAGAGGAAAAGTTTAATATACACTGCAGTGTTTGCCATGGTCTATCGGGTGATGGCAATGGTATCACCAAAACCTATGGTATGATCGCAACGCCCACTTATCATAGTAATCGCTTACGTAGCATGCCCGAAGGGGAAATATTCAATACCATTACCCATGGTAAGAATACAATGGGAGCTTATGGTGTTAAATTAAGACTACAAGAACGTTGGGCAATTATTGCCTATATGCGTACTCTACAAAAATCACAGAATGCCAGACTAGAGGACGTACCACTAGATATGCGAAAAGTATTTCTCCAATGAGCACCAAAACTATAGGTTCCAGCAATAAAACTATGGTCCAAATAAAAAGACATAGTAATAAATCTACTTATGCTTTAATTATTGGCCTCATCGGACTTGCTATTTCGATAATCGGTTTATTTAAGGGCTTAAGTCAATCTGACCCTAGACCTCTACTAGGATGGTTAATAGGTTTTAGTTTCTGGTTCTCTATTTTGATAGGTAGCCTTTATTTTATAATGCTTTTTTATCTATTTGATTCTGGTTGGTCTGTAATTGTTCGTAGACAGTTTGAACATGCCGTGTCAGGGTTAAAGTGGATCGCATTAATATTTTCTCCCTTATTAATCATCAGCTTATTTTACGATAAAGATCCTGGAATTCTTTGGGGTTGGTTGAATGAAGAAAAATTGCTTAAAAGTACTGAAGGTCATGGAGTCGATGTATTATACCAGGCTAAATCTCCCTACCTTAGTTCTAAATTTTTTATCATTCGGAGTGTATTTTTCTTTTTTATCTGGATTATATTGGCTGAAGTATTCCGTAATGTTTCTTTTTCCATGGATCGAGATGGCAATTTAAAGCATATTCGCCGTGGTAGAGTTTTTGCTTCTATTGGTGTAATAGTTACATCATTATCACTAACTTTCGCTTCTATCGATTGGTTAAAATCACTTGATTATCATTGGTTTTCTACAATGTATGGTGTATGGTTTTTCACATCTTCGATTCTGGCATCTTTAGCAACAATTGTTATTGTTTGTTATCTATTTCAAAAACAGGGCCAATCCGGGAAAATATTCAATAACGCTCATTTTTATTACCTCGGTTGTTTGATGCTCGCCTTTACAATTTTTGGGCCTATATAAGTTTCTCACAATATTTTCTTGTTTATAACGCAAATATACCTGAGGAAACATTTTGGTACAATATACGGGAAATCAATTCTGATGGCACTAAAAACTCATGGTGGTGGGTAAGTCTTGGGTTATTATTTTTTCATTTCTTTTTCCCTTTTTTGTGGCTCCTTTGGTATAAGAACAAATTTGGGCTACGTATAGTCTTCATTTCTGCTTGGATATTAATCGTACACTTACTCGACCTATATTGGAATATACTTCCAAGTAAAATTCATTTGCCCACTGGTGATGTCATACGCCAATTTAATATTTCTTTCTGGGATATCAGTATGATTTTGGGGACAGGTGGTATTTGTCTTTGGGCTTATTTGAGAAGTATGGAAAAGCATAAATCCATTCCGCTTCGTGACCCTCGCATACTTGAATCAATTAATGCCCATGAATAATCAACAATTAGAAAGTTCTAGTTTATCTAATTCATCTTCTTGGCTATCTATTATTGGATGGGTTGGTGTTATCTCTCTTTTTTTAATCATTGTATTAATTGCATACTATCCCAATCGTCCCCCAGCAATAGGGGAAGAAAACATTAAAGTACGTCTTGAAAGGTTGAATAAAGTTGAATCAAAACAGCAAAAGATAATCACTAGCTATGGGTGGGTAAATCAAACTCAAAATATTGTCCATATTCCTGTGAAAAATGCCGCCATTTTATTAGTCGATGAACTTGAGGAATCTCAACCTCAAGAATCAAAAGTTAAAGCGTACAAACCACAAGTAATTGACCCTAATAATTAATTGATGGATTGGTATTATTATATACTCACCGGTTTTGTTCTTGCAGGACTAATTTTCATTTCTGCAGTATACGCTTTCCATTGGGCATTAAAAAATGGTCAATTGAAAGACCTAGAAAAAGGCGCATCTAGCATTTTTGATGATGATGAACCTTTAGGTGAACAAACTGATTATTCCCTATCAAAAAGTAATTATAACTTGCACACAACTACTGCAAATGAGTCCAGTAAATTTATCCAATAATAAGATCAAACTAAGTGAGGTTGATCAGTCGATGAAATGGGCAGGCTTACTTTTTATCATATCAGCTACACTTTGGCTATTAGCTGGAACTGCTCTCGGGATGATTTCATCTTACAAAATGCATAATTCAAATTTTTTGGCAAACTTGGAATGGCTAACATTTGGACGAATTAGATCTGCACATTTAAATGCAGTAATTTATGGCTGGTGTAATAATGCTATATTTGCGGTTGGTTTATGGATCATGGCAAGGCTTGCTAGAACTAAAGTTCGTCACCTAGGATTACTTATTATCGCTGGGATATTTTGGAATATCGCGGTAACAATAGGAATTATAGGCATATTAACTGGTCATATGACATCTGTTGAATGGCTCGAGATTCCTACCTATATCACTCCCCTTTTGGCTATCTCTTATTGTTTAATTGGCGTCTGGGGCATTATCGTATTTCGCGACCGCCAATCAGAACATATTTATATCTCACAATGGTATATACTCGGTGCATTATTTTGGTTTCCCTGGATATACTCTGTTGCTCAAATAATGATATTATTTGAACCTGCTAGAGGAACAGTTCAATCACTAACAAATTGGTGGTTTGCCCACAATTTTCTTGGCCTTTGGCTCACACCAATGGGCTTGGCTGCGGCATATTATTTTATCCCAAAAGTCATAGGACGACCAATACATAGCTATTACCTTTCATTTCTTGGCTTTTGGACATTAGCTCTTTTTTATAGTTGGGCTGGAGTTCACCATTTAATCGGTGGACCTGTCCCAGCCTGGGCAGTATCTTTAGGAATAACAGCAAGTGTTATGATGGTAATTCCTGTATTAGTTGCTGCTATTAATCACCATATGACCGTACTAGGTCATTTTAGAGAAGTTATTGAAAGTCCTACACTTCGATTTGTTGTTTTTGGAGCTTTGTCTTACACCCTCGTTAGTTTTATAGGTTCGACAATGTCATTACGTTCCGTAAATGAAATATCACACTTTACCCATTTGACCGTTGGCCATGCACATCATGGGGTATATGCATTTTTTACAATGATCATGTTTGGAAGTATTTACTTCATCTTACCCCGACTTATACATCGAGAATGGCCTTCTAAGATCTTAATAACATGCCATTTTTGGTTTGCCGCTTTAGGTATCACTATAATGATTGTTGCCTTGCATGTAGGTGGATGGCTTCAAGGACTTGCAATGAATAATCCTGAATTACTTTTTATTGATGTAATGAAAGGGACTATACCTTGGTTAAAAGCAAGGACTGTATCCGGATTTTTTCTTGCAATTGCCCATATCGCTTTTGCGATTAATGTTTTTTGGATCGTCTTATCTGTTAAAAATAAGCCGGCTGTAATTGGAACTAAAGCCCTCTTTACTTCACCACACGCAAAGTAACTACAACTAATGAATAATCTACCATTAACATTTTGTGGTATCTTTTTCACTCTTGCCGTTGCATGGGTCGGTATTGTTTTAACTAATCAAATTCAATATGGAGATTTAGAACCGACGACAGAACAGTTAGATCCTAAAACAGGTGGTCCGATAGAAGGAGATCCACTTTATCCTGAAAAACCTGTTGGGTTAGCTGAACAAGGGAAAAAAGTATACATGGATCTGGGCTGTATGTACTGTCACACTCAGCAAGTCCGCCGAAAAGACTTTGGTAATGACTATAACCGTTCTTGGGGAAAAAGACAATCTGTTGCTCGCGATTATATATACCAAAACCGTGTCCTTCTTGGTACAATGCGTACTGGTCCTGACCTAATGACAGTTGGAGAAAGATTACCGACCTCAGCTTGGCATCACTTGCATCTTTATAATCCGACTATCACTTCGAAAGAATCTCTCATGCCGCCTTATTCTTTCCTTTATAAAAAACGCAAAATAAAAGGTTCTGAAACCTCAAAGTATGCGCTCAAACTACCACCTGACTTTACTGTGGAAGAAGGTTATGAAGTTATCCCTGGCTACCGAGCAAATGCTCTTGTTGCTTATCTTTTGAGTCTAAAAATGTCCTATGATTTACCAGAAGCCCAAAGGGATTAAATTCTAAAAAAGACATGAAACATTCGCATGATCATACTAGTCTCGATTTATCAACCAATAAATCAGGATATTCTGATGATAAATTAAAAGATATTCATGTCCAATCGTTAAGAGAAAAACCAACAAAAGGTTTTCCTCTATTACCTATTTTCATGTTATTTCTTTTTAGTATATTGGTTTTCGGATGTGCTATATACATAGCACTATATTCGGGAGGGTTTGATCCACTGATTTACAACGAACAATTAAAACCAGTAAAAAAGTTAGAATTAACTAATTCTACAGTACCTTTTGACTACATAACACATGGCAAAAAAATATATAATCGAGATTGCGTTGTCTGTCATCAATCGACTGGATTAGGGGTTCCTGGAGTATTCCCACCGCTATCAGGATCAAAGTGGGTAACGGGAAATGTGCATCTTAGTGTTAATATAATCCTCTCAGGGCTTATGGGGCCAATTGAGGTAGGGGGCACCGTTTATAATAGTGTTATGCCACCACTAGGCAGTCAACTTACGGATCGTGATATTGCTGGTGTTCTTAGTTTTATTCGTCAGGAATGGGAAAATAATGCTGTTGAAGTCTCTGAAGATTTGATTTCAAAGCTCCGCGAAGAACAGGGGTTGCGCGATACCCCTTGGACAATTGAAGAACTGTTATCCCTTTACCCTGAAGAATAGAAAGGTTATTTCTCTAGTGTTACTGTAATTATAACAGTATATTTTACGCAACCCGCTCAACAATAAGTTGTGGCGGATTGGGACGTTTAGGTGCTAAACGATAGGCACCTCGGAGATATTCAAGTGCATTTTCCATTCGTGATTCATCATCATAATGGATCATCATCAAGGGTTCCCCTTGTTTCATCTGTGTACCGACTTTACGTATCTCTGAAACTCCAGAAGCAGTATTCCAAACTCCATCTTTATTTGTCGAAAGAAGCTGAACACCCCTTGCTATCATCCCCGCATTTATAGTATGGACATAGCCTCGTTTGGGTGCTGGTAGTTTACGAATATATTTTGCTGTAGGGAATTTATCTGGGTCATCAATATACGAAGTGTCGCCACCTTGTGACTCTATCATTTCTTTAAATTTATTAAAAGCTTTGCCATTCTGTAAATATTTTTGCACAGTCTGTTTCGCTGACAATGTTGATCCTGCTACTCCAGCTAGGCGAACAATCTCCATACCTAACTTTAATACAATTTCCTTCAATTCAGCTGTTCCTTCACCTTTTAGCATTTTAATTGCATCTTTGATTTCTAAAGCTGTTCCAACTGTGTCACCTAAAGGTTGATTCATATCTGTGACTAGCGCTACACAGCGGCGCTTCATTGAGCGTCCCACTCGTGTGATTGAACGTGCTAACTGCCGAGCTTTTTCTACATCTCTAATAAATGAACCATTACCCCATTTAACATCAACAACCAATCCTTCTGCACCTTGAGCTAATTTTCGGCTTAAAACACTTCCTGTAATTAAAGGCAAACTTGGTATTGTACCAGTATTTTTTCTCATATGATAAAGAATCTCATCCACTGGCGCAATTTCTTTATGCTGCTTAACCATCGCACATCCAGTTTTCTTGATCTGTTGAACAAACTCTTTAAGTTCAAGTTCGGGGTTAAATCCAGGTATTGCAGCCAATTTATCTAAGTTACTAATAACAAATTCTTCATCTACCCCATTCATCATAGGCATAGCAACACCTGATGCAGCAGCTAATGGGGCAAGAACGAGCGATGTTATGTCTCCTACTCCACCTGTTGAATATTTATCAATCTTAGGTTTTGTAATTTTTGATAAATCAATAACCTCACCAGATAACATCAATTCTTCAGAAAGTATAGCAGTTTCTTGAGCAGACATACCCTCAAAGTAAATTGCCATCGCCATCGCGGAAAGCTGATATTGGGGTAAAGATCCATCGATAAGAGAATCGACCACGTAGCGTATTTCTTCCTGAGTAAATTCGCCTCCATCTCTTTTCTTCTCAATTAAAAAAGCAAAAGATGGTTTTACGAATTTACGTGGTGATATTATTTTCTTCCTCATCATATAAATTCCTGTCTATTTTGAGATGGAGTTAATATCATAAGATATTAATTATTAAGTATTAATAAATTTATTGTCGAGATTATTCTGTAGAAAAAACCTCATCTCTACAATGTTCCATCTCGATGGCTAAGGCTACTATAATACCTGTCTCTTATACACATCT
>PNEW01000016.1 GCA_002922725.1 Verrucomicrobia bacterium Opi.OSU.00C
ACGATGGCTGACCCGGCTGGACAACTATAATCTTTCATCGTCTCACGAATACTTTTTTCCCAGGGCGATTCACTGACATTGGGTCTATACGGATCGGGTCCTCCATAGTTAAAATGCGCTTTGTGAGATCCACTGAGGAAAGAAGTGCCTCCTTGTCCTGCTTTTACCTCTTCAAGCTCCCAGACTACACGGGTCAATCCTGCAAAAATCTTGTTTCCTTGTACCTGATATCGCATGGCGTTGGCCTGCTGGGGAGGACGCACAACATGAGGCATACCAGTACCTTCAGTATTAACTTTTTCGCTCATTCTCCATCCGGGAGAACGGTTCATGACAAATGAACCTTCACAACGAAAGCTGTAGTAATCGCTCGAAACAAAAGAGGGCTCCGCAAGAAGCTCGGTCAGAATACTCACGATAGCTGGATGGTCGAGTAGATTCTGAAGTGACCCTTCATAGCTATTCTTAGCGCCATCATACACCTCCCTTTTCATCGCATCAATATCGACTGGCGATAACACGGCAGGCAATAGTATCCACCCGTTAAGATCAAAAAAGAACTTTTGTTCTGGTGTCATATAGAGTATCTATTGTTTTGATTCCTTGAATGTCATAATTACTGATAGAATTAAAGCATCATAAATAACCCACTAGTCAAAATAGTTTTTTAACTTCCGGCTTGATTACCTTAGCCATTAAATTTTTCGGTAGGTGTGGTACTATTTTAAGCCGACTAGGTATTTTATATTTAGCTATACGCGTTTGTGCCCATATGCGTAGACTATCGAGTGTTAATTCACAGGGGTCTTTTGTTACGACAGCAGCACAAATTCTTTCTCCCCACTCATTATCTTTTATACCGACAATTGCACATTCGGCAATTTTTGGATGAGAACGCAAAGCCTCTTCAACTTCCAAGGCAGAGATCTTATAACCACCAGATTTAATTATATCCGTAGAGTCTCTGCCTAGGATACGATAGTATCCGTTCTTAATTACGGCGATATCACCAGTTCTAAACCAGTCTCCTTTAAAGGCATCCTGAGTCGATTGTGCGTTACCCCAATATTCTTGAAATACATTTTCTCCTTTAACTTGAATTTCTCCCTCTTTCATATCTTCAGTGACAATATCCCCAGTGTCTTTAACCAGCTGTAGGTTAACTCCAGGTAGTGGTATCCCGACATAGCCAGGTTTTCTTTTCCCATGAAGCGGGTTTGAAAGGACCATCCCAACTTCGGTCATCCCATATCTTTCCAAGAGAGTGTGTCCGCATATATCTTTCCATTTTTCAAGTATATCTACTGGTAAAGGGGCGGAACCTGATATCATGAGGCGCATTTTACTACATGCAGTGGACATGGCTTCTTTTTCTTCACGACCCGCTTTATCCCAAAAGTCAATGAGTTTAATGTATATTGTAGGCACAGCCATGAAAAGGGTTAAATCGGTTTTTACGAATTTCTCCCAAATTGCATCCGCATTAAACCCCGACATCATTTCACAGCTGGCACCTGCCCACAGAGGGCAATATAGGGCATTAATAATACCATGAATGTGATGAAGGGGTAATACATGAAGGATACGATCATTACTTGATATTTCCCAGGATTCAACTAGGGAAGTAATCTGAGCCATGATGTTTCTATGAGTTGTAACAACCCCTTTGGGTTTACTCGTTGTTCCACTTGTAAACAAAATCATTGCTTTACGATTTACTTCTAAATGGGGAAGAGATACTTCGGAAATATCTTCTTCGGTGTTCGAATGAATTAATACTAAATTACGAGTTTTAATAAGGGGGTTTATAAACTGGGCATACTCAGGATGTGCAATGATGACTTTAACTCCCGCAGTATTGATTACGTATTCAATTTCTGATAAAGGGTGTGATGGACAAAGGGGGACCGTGATACCACCCGCTTGCCAGATCCCCCATTGGGTGGCAACATAGTCGATTCCCGGAGGGCATATAAATGCGATTCTCGCTTCTTTAAGATCCGATGTGTTGTTTAGCAAACATTGGGTAATCTTAAAGGACTGATTTATTACCTCACGATAGCGATGAACCCCACCCCGATCAATAATTGCGACGCGGTCTTTATTTGAAATTGCACGATTAACTAATGGAATATTGGAAGCAGAAATCATCTGTTCATAGAAGTATAAATACTGATAGGGCCCAATTTACGGTAAATAGCAGAGTGGAGTTTGAGGCTGTACGCATAATGATTGCTACACCCATACTTCGATTTTTTTTTGATCGATATAGCTTTCGAGGAACATGCTAATCTCACTGTTTATTTCCTCTTTAATTTTCTGTGAAGGCGATACTACACGACCGGTGGTTTCATAAGGAAAATAAAGAATGTCGCTGTCAGCACGCTGTTTTTTAATTCGTTTCAAATATTCTGAGTTCATTCGAAAAGTACCAATACTAATATCACGAATCTTTTCCGCAGGAATTTTTTCAAATGTTTCTTTTACAAATTGGGAATAAATTTCTCGCCAATTCGGAACAAGTAAAATGGGGTCAAAACAAAGACGTACCGACCAACCATCATCAATAGCCTGTGAAGCAGATTCCAGGCGTCTCTCTAATGAAGGGGTGTTAATTTCGTAACGGGACGCGACAGTTTTAGGTGCGAGAGACCAGGCTAGAATGACCTGATCATGAGGGGATAAATTATTAAGTGAACGATAGTTAGCGCTTTTTGTGCGAATTTCAATGAGCAGGTTATTTTTTTTCCTGCTATATTCTATCCATTCACGACAATAAGGAACTATTGATTCTAGTGCCAATAAATCTGTGTCATAGGAGATGGCAAGATAAAGAGGGGCGTCGGGATCGGTGCGCTGGTTAATTGCGATGTTTGTTGCTGAAAAGTAATCTTCCATATTAACAAAAACAACGATGTTTGCGGAAGGGTACATACCTTGAAGGTAACAGTAATCACAATTATAGACACAATTCAGGATATTAGCATTATAATGAAAATTTGAATATCCAAAATCTTGTGCGTTGTTACTCCCTTGATAAATTAAGTGACCTCTTTTTACAGCGAGTATTAGCTTAATACTACGCTTCTGTGTTTGGAAATGTTGGCCAGGACGAGCAAATACATCTTTGTAATTATCAATAAAGATTCGTTTGGCTTTCGAAAACCGAGACAACAGATGTTTAGTCATCGCGTACTTCTCGGCAGCCCTTTCGATGTAGAGATGAGAAAAATTACTATGCCCGTAATTCATGAGAAATTATTTTCATAAGTTGGCTGCGTTCAGCCTTATCTTTGACCTCCTGTTTAAAATACGGAGATAGGAAATCGAGATTGGTTTTATGACGGATCATATAACCAATTGCGTGATCCCGCAACTGATGCTGTTGTGTGATAGTCAAATTTAGTACTTCACATAGTTGTTTAAGAATTGAAGCGTCATTAGCCGCTATAGGCAATGTGCGAGAGGTTGATTTACTACCTGAATTAATAAACACGATGAATGTATCTAGGCAGGCTTCAATTTTTTCTCTAACCATATGGGGGTCCAATTTTAAATCTTCTAGGTGATCAGAGATAAGTTTTAGGCAATAAACGTTTTCTAATGGGATAAATGTGGTAGAGGCGGTGAAAAACCCACTCGCTTCCATATCAACCATATCTGAAAAAATGAGATTCCTATTTTTGAGGACATGATTATCAAAGGTGGTCAAAGAAGCCTCGGGTAGGTTATGCTTGAGAATAACTTCCGGATAATAATCGCGGTTTGTCGCGGCATCGGTTATTTTATTTATAAAAACGAGTTCACCTAAAGGTCGTCTGGTATCACGACAACCGCACAAACCAAAATTAATCGCGATCGTGTTTTCCGGTGATTTAACATTAGCTAGTGCATAAGTTGTAGCAATTGCGGATTTTACTTTCCCTACTCCACTCACCACGAGACTGATATCATCGCGACTATATAGAGCCATACGATGAATGTGAGGGGCTTTTTTTAAGCCGAATTTTTCAATCAGTGGTCTTGCTTCTTCGTGGAGAGCGGTAATTATGACTTTGGCAATTGTTCCTATAATGATAAACAATATATAAAAGATCAGGTGAATGGCGATAAAATAGATATTTTAGGAAGGGGCGTAACTCGATTTAAGGGTGGCGCTAATAATTGCACACATGCAAAAAATGTTAATCATTTGATAAGACCTCGCAGGCAAGGCGACGATCAGGGTAAGCCGGAATTACTCAGCGCTTGTAATCGGAATAATTTAGCCCCCCCCCCAATGATTACGTGTTTAATTTCATTACGATCATTTCTATAATTAAGGGCAGCTATAGATCTTCCTTAGAAGAAGCTACATGCTTCGCTATCACAGGGATAAAAACGTGGATAAAAAGAGCATCGTCCCTGATAAAGGGGATTTTCACTTGTTGCTTACCAAAAGATTTCGCCCTCTGCCAAACATCGTGCATGGAGATACTGGATTGAAATGAAACGATTGAAAATTACGGTAGAAGGACATGTGCAAGGGGTATTTTTTCGTGATTCAACAAGAAATAAAGCTGTGGAACTAGGCATATGTGGATTTGTGTGTAATCAGCCCAACGGAAATGTATATATTGAGGCGGAAGGAGAATATCAGTTGCTTGAGAGTTTCATACAATGGTGTCACAAAGGTCCGAAATTGGCCCGGGTAGATAACGTGAAGGTTGTCGAATGCCGCCCTCAAAAAGAGGGAAACTTTATTATAACTTAGTAAAATATTTTTGCTAAAAGATAAACCCACATTGGTAGTATACACTACTGCGGAAATGGGATATGCGGAGACAGTTTATTCATTGAACATGGAACAAAAATGATTATTGTTTCTCATGAATGGACTTACACTATTATTAATTTAGGGCTTGGTTCGACAATTTAACAGACATACAATAAGGTATTAAAGAGAGTATACCATGGCTGATATAAAAACAAAAATTAAGCACCCGCTCGCGTGTACGATGGAAACGGGAGTCGAAAACTTGAAGCGGTTAAATTTGAATACCGAGGGGGGGGTTGCAGATGGATCTTGAGACCGGGCAATCTCCCGGTGGCCCCCATTGCAATAATATTAAAGATTTTTATGAAATAATGACCAGCGGTCATTCCCCGATGGGCAAAAGCACAGGTTCGGTTAAAGGATGGAGGGTTGAGAATAAATATGTGTGCGATGATCAGGCTTTGCGCTTGCGGTTAAATATAGCCGCGCTAGAAATGGACTTTCGTCAGGTTTGTATCGATCGCTATATAAAATATGTAGACCAGGCGAGTCGCCTACCTCACCTTAAAAAAGTAAATATGCACGGTGCTCCCAAACGCTGGGTGACGGAGACTCAAATCTACGGACAGAAAGGCGACTACGAACTTCAAATAGAAGCGATTAAGCAAATTGCCAATTTTGCGGGGGACCACGGCATTGAGATTACCCTGGAAAACACCAATCTTAACTGGGATGGCATTCCCGATGAAGTTTCTGGTGAGGCGGTGAACTGGAGCCAGAGAAATCGTTATTTTGGGGAATCGCCGGAAGAATGGATCCAAATGAGCGAAGACGTCAACATGCCTAACGTTTCTCTTTGTCTTGATTCTGGCCATGCGGCAACCTATGCGCAGATATTTTCCGACCATGACAAGCGTACAGAAACGATGATGTGTTTTCTTTCTCGACCCGAGTTAATTGGACATGTCCATTGGAATGATCAATTTTTATACGATTTGCGAGGGCGTCCTGACTATCATGGACTGATTGGTACCGCATCACTTCCGATCGAGTTTCATCAGAAAATAAAGTCTTTAGATGCGACACTACTCCTGGAACATTTTTATTCGATCGAAGAACTAGAAAAAGAGCTAATTTTTATAGACAATTTATAAACGTGGTTTTAAGGATTTTATCAAAATCTAGATCCGTTTATTATGTCGACCTCGACCTATAAATAAAACCATGTGCGGGCTCACCGTTCTATATGAATATAGTGCGTAGAGATTTGAAAACAGGAACTCCACAAGCTTCCAATCTTTCTTGGCTCTGATGCCCGTGGCTAACTAGGACACAGTCAATACCACATGCTGTGGCCACTTCGAAATCATGCACGGTATCGCCTATGAGTAATATTTCTCTACGATCATATTCGAGGGAATTAACACATTGACGCCCAAGATCAATTTTGCCTTCAGCATAAATGTTCTTCAAGCCCATAAGCTCATGGAAAAAAAGGAGTCAGCTTATAATAATCAATAATTTCCTTCAGGCTGCTATGCAGTGAAGCCGAGAGAATAGATTGAGATCGTCTGGCTCGTGTGTAAGACTCAAGAATTTCCCATGCATCATCATGAAGAAAACACTCTTCTCGTCGTTGGTCGTATTCATTGTTGAATTCAGCACTGATGGCTTCAAAAGGGCAAGTATCTAGATCAAACCCCAATTGTTTATAATATTCGATCACGGGAAATTCAAACTGCGTACGGTACGTATCCACGGATACAATGGGCATCTGGCGGCGATCTAACATGGAGTTAAGCACTTCGACGCACAACCAAGTGTCATTTATCAAGGTCCCGTTCCAGTCCCAGATTAAGTGTTTATATTTCAAATTTATCATGGAAATTAATATTGAAATTACGGGTGTATCTATTAGGAATCAATAAAAGAGGGCTATTTTATGTAACTGGGTGCAAACTTGTTTTAATGACTTAACCAATCAAAGGTGTGAAAGAATATAAAATAAAATGTTATGATTACTGAGGGACAGCGTGCTCATTTTAAAACATTTGGATTTTTAATACTGAAACAGGCGTTTTCTTCCGAAGAGATGAAAACGATAACCCACGAGTTCGATCAGTTAATTGACGCGAATGAGCCGCAGACACTTGATAACGAAGAACAAATAAAGCATGTGGTGCCATTTATAGAAGAAAGCCCTCAATTGGCGAAGCTTGCCGAAGATGACCGGATTTATGAAACAGTGGAAAAATTACTCGGGTCTGGGTTTATCTGGGGTGGATCTGAAGGGCAAGATGGGCGCGCCAGTGCGGACTGGCATTCTGATAGACCAGGTATCAGCGAACTTTTTTTTACCCGCATTAAGGTTCACCTCTATCTTGATCCCACTACTAAAAATATGGGTGCATTGCGTGTTATTCCCGGATCTCATCGTATGCCATTACATGAACTCCTTGTGAAGCAACTTTTAAAATATTATTTTAAGCAAAGCGCAAAAGAGGACGTACCTATAGCTTCAAACGCTTTAGGGGTTACGGGGACTGAGATGCCCTCATTCGCTCTTGAATCTAATCCCGGGGATATTGTTTTATTTAACCAGAGTTTATTTCATGCTGTTTATGGAGGGTTGGGTATGCAACGACGTTATATAGCCCTTAAATTTGCGGAGAATCCAACAACAGAAAAACACATTGCATCCTTGAAAAAATGGAGCAACTATGTATTTCAACCTGAAGAAGTCTTTCTCAATAGTAATCGACCCCGAATCCGAATGATGATCGATGGGGTAAGGTAGCATTTAATATCGCCTCTTATTCGATTTAAGCTCCACAGGAAAATAACCTGTAATAAATAAGAAAATACTTTACCCCATTTTCGTGTGCGAAGGGCGTGCGGTGATAATAACAATCAGTGCACCAATTACAATTAAAGTGCTGGCGATATAAAAAGCGTAGTTAGGGATTTCATTGAGAAATACGTAACCTAATACCCCTGCAAAGATAAATTGGCTGAGAATAATTATCGATACACTCTGGGCGCGAAGATATTTAAGAGAATAGTTAATAATTGTGTGTCCAATAACGGTAGGAATTAGTGCAAGAGCGAGGATTAACAAGAATTCATAAAGTGTGTAGAAGCAAAAAATGGGGACATCAGTTAACCCGGATTCATTACCAATGAACAATACAAGTATGGTCGTTATTCCTGCCGTTAGGTAGAGTGGAACAACATAAAGCCAGATTGATACGATATCGCGGTTTTTGCGCCCCAATACTAAATAAAAGGCATAAAAAATCAACGAAACGAAGCATATTATGTCACCTGCCCCATGTCTTGAATCAATTCGATAGTCGGTGACACCTAGAACAACAAGCCCTGCTAAAGATAAAATAGTGCCATAGATCTCTGCTCTGTTGATAAATTCACGGAGTATTGCGTAGAATAGAAAAGGGGTGATAATCGGTAACATATTAATAATGAGTGTTGAATTCGCAGCTGGTGTGAGGCGGGCGCCAATATTGAAAATGGCAAAATGTACAGCCAAAAATAAGCCTGGTATTAATGATCGGAAAAAGAACGAACCTTTGTAATCGTGCTTATGTTTCCTAAGTGCCTTAATAAAGAAAGGGAGAAGGATTAAACCTGCGAAAAGCGAACGATAACCAGCTAGTAATACCGCATCAGTTTGACTTAATCTGATAAATATTACTGAGGTCGATGTAGCAAGAACGCCGATGAAAAGAAGGAAAAAGGGGTGAGCCATGTAATAAGGTGATAAAAAATATCGGTAATGGATGAATTAAATATAAAAATCTATGAATGTTTAACTTAGGGGAAGGATGAAAATTAGTAACTGAACATTTTTTCACTTTTTTAAGCTTGTGTCCTTTAGAAAACTTGCAAAATTGGTGTTAAAATTAAACATAAATTTTAAAAACATTATTCCACGGAATTATGCCAAGAGGACCAGCAGTAAAAACAAAAGCTAGTGAGGGAAATAGTAATAGTAACAACTTGAATTTGGCTCTCTCAGCGATAAATAAACAGTTCGGAGATGGGGCTATTATGCGGTTGGGGGATGCCAGTCGCATGAATATTTCGGTACTTTCTACCGGATCAATTGCCATCGATTTAGCACTTGGCGTTGGTGGGCTTCCACGAGGTAGAATTTGCGAGATCTATGGGCCTGAAGCTTCAGGGAAAACGACCCTCTGTTTGGCAGTAATTGCTGAAGCCCAAAAAAAATGGTGGTAATGCGGTCTTTATTGATGTCGAACATGCGTTAGATCCTCGTTTTGCACGTGTCGTAGGTGTGGACCTAGACAATTTAATGATTTCGCAACCTGAATCAGGGGAAGATGCGCTTAATATTACAGAGACTCTCATTAGGTCGGGAGCTATTGATGTAATTGTTGTTGATTCGGTAGCTGCACTAGTTTCCAAAAATGAACTGGATGGTCAAATGGGAGATGCAACCGTAGGGCTGCAGGCTAGATTGATGAGTCAGGCTATGCGCCGACTTATTGCCGCGATCAATAGGACGAATTGCGTGTGCCTCTTTACTAATCAAATAAGAGAGAAAATTGGGATTATGTTTGGTAACCCCGAAACACAACCTGGTGGGCGAGCGCTTAAGTTTACGGCTTCTGTGCGTATGGATATTCGACGTATAGGTGCAATTAAAGATACTACCGGCAAAGTAATTGGAAACCGGACACGAGTAAAAGTAGTAAAAAATAAAGTCGCACCACCGTTTACTGAGTGTGAATTTGACATTATGTACAATGAAGGAATATCTCAAACAGGATCTGTTCTTGATCTGGGTATCGAACATAAAATTTTTGATAAAAAAGGTTCATGGGTGTCGTACAATGGGGAGATGATTGGTCAAGGACGCGAGGCAGCAAAACAGTATCTATTTGATAATAAAGATGTTATGAAAGATGTGTTAAAAGCCATTTTAGCAAAAGTAAAGGTGGCCGGGGGTAGCATATTAGCTGAGGCAAATACTGAAGATAATTAGGTAACTTTTTAATTTGTCTATTTAATCAGGTGGCGATGCCTTTGAAAGACACTATACTGGCTTTAGCCACCCCGCACGGAGAGTCTGCCATCGCCCTTATTCGCATTTCTGGATTTCAGACTAAGGAAATAACAGAAACTATATTTAAACGTACCCAAACTGTCCCTCGCCATGCATATCTTGGCGTTTATCGAAACTTAAAAGGCAAAGAAATCGACAAAGTCGTGTACACCTTTTATGCTAAGAATGCTTCTTATACAGGCGATGAGCTTCTAGAGATTTCTTGCCACGGTAACCCACTAATCGCCCAGAAAATAATTGAAGATTTAATTAAAAGAGGATGTCGTGTTGCAGAACCTGGTGAGTTTACACGTGTGGCTTTTATAAATAGGCGGATAGATTTAAGTCAAGCAGAGGCAGTTATGGACTTAATTCGTGCACGGAGTGATAAAGCGCTTGAAACTGCAAAGAAGCAATTAAATGGATCCGTCCGAAACAAAGTTAATGCATTAAGCGATAGTTTATTGCAGGTTATAGCGTATTTTGAAGCTTACATTGATTTTCCGGAAGAAGACTTACCGCCAGAGGACTTTGAGTCGCCGTTGCGTAAGCTGATAACATTAAAAGAGGATATGGAAGGACTAATTACTACCAGCCAGTACAGCACTCTATTGCGAGAAGGGGTAAAAACCGTTATCATTGGGCTTCCAAATGTTGGTAAGAGTAGCTTACTCAATGCATTAATTGGTGAAGAGAGGGTGATTGTTAGTGATAAGCCGGGGACTACTCGTGATTACATCGAGGAAAGAATAATTCTCGATTCCTATTTTTTGCGAGTCATTGATACAGCCGGCCTTCGCAAGACAGAATCCACACTAGAAAATCTAAGCATGGATAAGACCCGAGAGCAACTGGCCAGTGCAGATCTTAAATTGCTCGTTTTAGACAGCACTAATCCAGCCCCTATATTCCCGCAAGATATCAATAGGCAACTAGAAAATGGTCAGACATTAGTGATAGAGAATAAGATAGATCTACCAGATAGTCAACTTCATGAAGGATACTTGCCAACTTCTTCACATTGCCGTATCTCTGCCCTTACAGGGAAAGGAATTGCAGAGGTAAAAAAAGCGATGGTTAAAATCCTTGCGTCTGATATTGCGCTGCCTACTCCAGATGCTATTATCGTTAACGCAAGGCATGCAAATGCCTTTGAAAAAGCTAAAAGCTATATTTATGAAGCGATTGTAAAAATCCAAAATAAATCATATAATGAGTTGATATCCAACGAGTTAAGAAATTCTGTTGATGCGCTTTCCACAATAACAGGTGAAATTGACAATGATGCGATGCTCGACAAACTGTTTAACTCATTTTGTATCGGCAAATGAGGATAGGAGCAGATTATCCCTATGATGTCATTGTTTGTGGTGCTGGACATGCTGGCTGTGAAGCCGCATTGGCAGCGGCCCGTATTGGTGCAGATACGCTTATCCTCACCGGAAATAATGATACGGTTGCGCAAATGAGTTGCAACCCCGCGATTGGAGGTCAGGCAAAAGGCCATATGGTAAGAGAGATTGATGCCTTAGGAGGTGAAATGGCGATTAATACTGATAAAACGGCTATTCAATTCCGCCTCCTGAATAGATCACGTGGACCTGCGGTCCAAGCCCCACGTGCACAGTGTGACAAAAAAGCCTATCAATTCCGGATGAAGCACAAACTCGAATTACAAGATAGATTAACCCTGTTCCAGGCGTTGGTAACGGGGCTTATTTTTAAGAATGGGAAAGTACACGGAGTTAAGACCAATTTAGGGGTAAATTTTTATGGGAAATCCGTAATTGTAACGACTGGGACCTTTTTACGTGCTTTAATGCATGTTGGCTCTAATAAACAAAAGGGCGGAAGAATGGGAGATTTTAGTGCTAGTGGATTGTCTGGGAGTTTTCTTGAAATTGGAATTGAGCTTGATCGATTGAAAACTGGGACCCCCCCGAGAATTCTTGGCAATAGTATTAATTTTTCTACACTTGAGGAGCAAAAGGGAGATGAAGAAGCAACATTTTTTGCCTTCTATGACCAGCGTAAAGAAGATGAATTGTTCCACGTGGAACAATCGAAGTCTCTACGGATAGGATGGGATCCGGGGAGTGATCAGGTCTCTTGTTGGATTACGTATACTAATGAAGAAACGGAGAAGATTGTCCGAGAGAATCTTTATCGTTCTGCCATGTATAGCGGGGAAGTGAGTGGAGTTGGCCCACGTTACTGCCCTAGTATAGAAGATAAAATAGTGCGATTTGCAGATAAGTCACAGCATAGACTTTTTCTTGAACCTGAAGGGCGCCATACGGATGAATGGTATATTAATGGGCTCTCAACGAGCCTTCCTCTCGAGGTGCAGATTCCCGTTGTAGAATCTATTCCAGGTTTAGAGAAGGCAAAAATTTTACGTCCTGCTTATGCAGTAGAATATGATTTTGCACCACCAACTCAGCTTCAACCTACCTTGGAATCGAAGCGGGTAGAAAATTTATTCTTTGCAGGACAGATCAATGGCACTTCAGGCTATGAAGAAGCAGCAGCCCAAGGGTTGGTTGCGGGAATCAATGCCGTCCAGAAAATAAGTAATGGGAAACCTTTAATTATTGGACGGCATGAAGGGTATATTGGCGTCCTCATAGATGATCTTGTAACTAAAGGAACAAGTGAACCGTACCGTATGTTTACCAGCCGTGCTGAGTATCGGCTTCTCTTAAACCATGGAAGCGCAGATATTCGACTTTTTCATTACGCTGACAAATATAATCTGATCAATAACTTCAGGAAAGTTCACGTTAAATATAAAAGAAAAGCGGTCGATCATTGGGTTGATCGACTAGAAAATGAAGGCAGTAAAGGGGCTAAATTTGGTGATCGGATAAGGAGAGGTGAAGACCAAGACGCGCTACCCGTAGATTTTAAAACATTGGATCGAGCTCTAAGAGATGAAATATTCTATCGGGTTAACTACCGAGGGTATCTAAAACGGGATCTTAAGTTAATTGAAAAAATGATTGATTTAGAGCGCGTTAAAATTCCAGAAGATATTGAATATAAATATGTTATAGGTTTAAGGAAGGAGGGAATGCAAAAGCTCGAAAAAGTGCGCCCATATAGTATAGGGCAAGCCAGTCGTATTAGCGGGGTAAGCCCTGCTGACATCAACATTCTAATGGTCGCCATTGAAGGCTATCGGACGGAATAAATATCGGCTAGTAATGTTGGGGAACGAAAATAGATAAATTGTTTCACTAGAAATGATTAAAATAAGGCCCTAAGATTGTTTCTAATTATACTGATGCAGAAGAGTGAAATAAGTAAGGAGTATTGTGCGGTAATTGAAAAAGAGAGGTGCCGAAGGGCTCTCTTGTTCGATAATTGTAAGGAATTATTTCTTCGGCATCACCCTGAGGTACTTGAAATTGGGTGTGGACACGGTCATTTTCTATCCGCTTATGCCTTGGCCCATCCAGAGCAGTGTTGTGTAGGTATAGACTTAAAATCAGGGCGACTTAAAAAATCCGTTAAAAAACTAAAAAAACTAAATACCAAAAATTTATTTTTTTTAAAAGCAGAGGGGAAAGAATTTATTGGGGCTTTGGGTCAATCTATTAGGTTCAAACGAATTTTTATTCTCTTTCCCGATCCCTGGCCAAAAAAGCGGCACCATAAACGACGGCTTATTCAGGAAGATTTTCTATTGGAACTCGGTGATCATGCTTCAATAGGAGCTTGCATTTATTTCCGCACCGATTTTCAGCCGTATTTTGAATGGACTTCAAAAATGATCGAGCACTGTCCAAACTGGATGCTTGACCAAAACGGTAGGTGGCCTTTTGAAGAGAAATCTTATTTTGAGCAGATCCACAGCAATTATAAATCATTGATAGCTAAGAGGATATAGAACTTAAAATAGAAGGTATTCATTCAATTATTTTTATATAAAAGCAGAGGAAAATTATGTTAGAGTTGATACATAATCGAATGGAGATACCCCATCATAAATTTGGGTCATCTTTTGCCCGTTAAAAATCGACACTACTAGGTGGTAAAAAAAATGAGTATAAATTGGCCGAAGATTACTATTCCAAGAGTAACATAAATAAATATGGTGAAATTATCTTTGGCAAATGGGCGAAATTGAAAATCCTTCCCCGGAATGATATCAATAAACGGTAATATCTTTCGGGGAGGCCTGGGGCCTTTTTTAAAAGATTGGAGACGATTTGTTATATCTATAATTTTTGGCACTGTAATATCATTAGTGAGGGAAAAATATTTCAAATAATAGCTATTAGTTAAACTAATTTAAAAAATGATCTTGTATAAATTTATAGAATATAAGTATAAGTAAAATTCAAAGATTGACGCTTCACGGCTATTATACAATTGAATTTTAGTTTTCAAATAAAACTTTCACTTTTGAAGTCACAAATACATAAACTTGCATTGGCGTTGATTCTCTGTGGTAGTATAGTGGTTCCACTTAAAGGCGCTGAAGGTGGACAAAGTGTATCTCCTTATGCCTATCAGTTAACGGAGATACTTGGATTACCGATTACCAATGCTATGATTACAAGTTGGATATTTTCTTTGATAATTATTTTAATATTCCGCTATTATGCTAGCAAGCCGAAACTGATTCCCACACTTGGGCAAGCGGTGATAGAAAATATGGTCACTGGGGTTAGAGAAATTGTAGCTCCCATCATTGGACAGGAGATGGTCAAGCCAGCATTCCCTCTACTTATGGGGTTATTCACGTTCATCCTTATACAGAATTGGACAGGGTTACTCCCCGGAGTTGGAACCTTCGGGTTTTATAATGAAAATGGTCATCTCGACTATTGGTTTAGGCCAGGCAATGCTGATCTTAATATGACTATAGCATTGGCCTTGGTCGCATTCTTCTCGTGGTTATACTTAATTCTTAAATATGCTGGGCCAAAAGTTATTGCATTTGATCTATTTGGAAACAAAGCAGATAAAAACGAAGTTCCTGGCATTATCTATTATACATTATTTATTATATTTTTTGGGGTTGGTTTGATCGAAATTATTTCAATCCTTTTTAGGCCTGTATCGCTGTCTTTCCGGCTCTTTGGTAATATGTTTGGAGGGGAGAACCTGCTGACAAGTATGACTGGGTTGGTTGGGTATATTGTTCCCATTCCCTTTTACTTTTTAGAAATTCTAATTGGGTTAGTACAAGCGCTTGTTTTCACCCTCCTCGTTGCGGTATACATTGGCCTCATTTGCAATCATGAAGGAGAAGAACATGTCCATTAAATTAAAAAAAGAAGAAAACTTTCTCAATCGGGACCATACTAGTAGCTGAGCTACACAGAGCGTGGGCGATTGATCAATGATTAAATAATAACCAAGGGAAATATGATGATAGATATAATAGCAGCAATGGAAGGAAGTATTCAAGGCGGTCTCGGTTGCCTTGCCGCCGGAATTGGCGTTGGATTAGTAGGAGCGAAAGCAGCAGAAGCTGTCGGTCGCAATCCTGGTGCATCGGGGAAAATCCTCGTGCAATCAATTATTGGAATGGCTTTGGCAGAAGCGGTTGCTTTCTATTCATTATTTCTATAATTCTAAAAAACATACGTGGCCGCGTTTGCGCGGTCACGATTTATCTTAAAGTATAATCTAATGATTGAATGGATACCAGTTATAGTCGCGGAGGTGGCAGTGGGGCAAGGGGAACATCTCAATCCGATCAGTGATCTAGCTGGACAGTTCGGTGTTAATTGGAAATTTCTCTTCGCGCAAATAGCAAATTTTTGCATTGTTGCTTTTCTCCTTTATAAATTTGCATTTAAACCTGTTATTTCCTCGATAGATGAACGTCAGAAGAAGATCGCTGATGGGTTACAATATGCCGAAGAGATGAAGCATAAGTTGGCCGAAACTGAAAAACAACATAAGAAAACCTTAAAAGAAGCCCAGCACGAGGCACAAAAAATAATCGCCGAAGCCAGAGAAAGCAGCAAAAAGATCATTGATAGACAAACACAAGATGCGGTTGTTCAAGCAGAAGATATCTTGAGAAAGGCTCAAGAATCTGTCGAATTGGAGCACACAAAAATGTTAAGTGAGGTGCGAAGCGAAATTGCGAGTCTTGTAGTTCAAACGACGGCAAAAGTTCTCAGAAAAGATTTATCTGATGATGAAAAATCTAAATATAGCGACTCTGCTGCAAAAGAGTTAAGCATTACTGAATCTTGAAAATAAAATATCATGTTGAATACGGATAAACGGCTCGTCCAATATGCAAAAAAACTGGTGCAAATAAGCATCGAAGATGGACGGGTATCTGATGAAAGGGTAAAAGCGATTATGGGGACTTTTGCTTCTAGGCCACCACGTAGATTTAAAACAATTCTTAAACTTTATCTCTATTATATTAAACGTGAGTTACGTAAAAGCCAAGCGGTAATTGAGTATGCTGGTAGTATAAATAAGAGTAGTATCGAAACGATCGAAAGAAATTTAACCTCCCATTATGGTCGTCCGATCACAGTAACCTTATCTGAAAATCAAGAGTTACTTGCGGGCATACGCATCAGCGTCGCGGACGATGTTTATGATTCCACGATTGCGGGCAGCCTGAATAACCTTTCAGGTTTAGCGAATTGATTAGAATAGAAAGCTTTAACAAAAAAATACATGAGTACAATCATTGAACAAATCGAAGAGGAAATAGCGAAATTAGAAACAAAGAAGGTAAAAGAAAATACCGGGAACATTATTTCAGTAGCCGACGGAGTGGCTAAAATTGATGGTCTCTCCGAGGTCATGTATAACGAGATGGTAGAATTTCCCGGTAATGTTTACGGCATCGCGTTAAATCTTGAAGAAGATGAGGTAGGGGTAGTTATCCTTGGTGACCCGAGTCGTCTTAAAGAAGGAGATCAAGTCAAAACGACTGGACGACTCCTCTCTGTCCCAGTTGGTAAAGCGTTACTCGGCCGTGTCGTCGATGCTACGGGTGAACCTGTTGATGGGAAGGGACCGGTAACCACAGACGAGACCTATCCAGTTGAGAAAATAGCACCAGGAATCTTACCTCGGGAATCTGTCAATCAACCAGTACAAACTGGAATTATGCCGATTGATGTAATGACACCTGTGGGACGGGGCCAGCGCGAACTTATTATTGGGGACCGTTCAACTGGTAAAACTACGATCGCCATTGATACAATTATTAATCAGGCAAAGATCAACAAGCAAGGGGAAGCTAATGGGGACGAAAATTTCAGGCCACTTTACTCAATATATGTTGCCATTGGTCAAAAGAATTCAAACATTGCGCGAACTCTTGGTGTCCTTGAGGAACATGGTGCTTTGGAATATACGATCATTGTAACTGCCCCTGCATCGGATAACCCTGCCAACCAATATATTGCTCCTTACTCTGGGTGTGCTATGGGTGAATGGTTTCTTGAAAATGGAATGGATGCCTTAATAGTTTACGATGATCTTTCAAAACATGCGGTAGCTTATCGGCATATATCGCTAATTCTTAAAAGACCGTCCGGGCGTGAGGCATTTCCCGGGGATGTATTCTATCTCCACTCACGTCTCTTAGAACGTTCTGCGCGTCTTAATGAAGAAAATGGAAATGGGTCGCTTACTGCTTTACCAATTATTGAAACTCAGGCAAGCGATGTTTCGGCATATATTCCAACAAATGTTATATCGATTACCGACGGGCAGATTTATCTTGAACCTGACCTCTTTAACCAAGGAATACGACCGGCTATCTCGGTTGGGCTTTCTGTTTCTCGTGTGGGATCTGCAGCCCAGATTAAGGCGATCAAACAAGTAGCCGGGAAAATTAAACTTGAGTTAGCACAATTTGGTGAGCTTCAAGCTTTCGCCCAGTTTGGGTCTGATCTCGATGCTAGAACTAAAGCCCAGCTCGACCGAGGAGCAAGGATTGTCGAGCTTTTTAAACAACCAGCTTTTTCCCCAATACCTGTTGAGATACAATTGGGCTTACTATGGGCGATCCAAAATGGATATTTTGATGATGTTGAAGTTAGTAAAATCGTTGCTGCGAGTGAGAGTCTACAAGAATTTTTAAGTACACGTAAAACGGACTTAATGACCAAGATTCTGATAGAAAAGGAACTGACTGAAAAAATAGAAGACAACCTCAAAACTGCTATTGAAGAATGGAAGTTAACTTTTAGTTAATACATATCCCTGATTCACTATACTTATTTTTAATTTAACCCAATGGCGAATACTCGCGATATTAGACGCCGTATCAAGTCGGTAAAAAACACCTCACAGATTACAAGAGCGATGCAATTGGTTGCGGCTTCTAAAATGAAACGTGCCCAGGAAGATGCATTGGCAGGGCGACCTTATGCCGTTTTAATGACGGAAATTTTAAGCAAGCTTGGTGGACGGGTAAGTGATATTAAACATCCCTTTCTTGAAGATCGTGAAGTTGAAAAGCGCGGTATTCTTGTTGTCAGTTCTGATAAGGGGCTATGTGGTGCGCTCAATGCAAATGTTTTACGTCGCATTGTGGAAATAAAAGATGAAGCCCGATTTGTTGCTATTGGACGTAAAGCTGCTCAATTTCTTAGCCGCACCCAACGTGACCTGCTAGCAGAATTTACCATTTCGGATCGTGTTCTCTTTTCTGAGGTAAGGCTACCAGTTGAGTTTTTAATTAATGCCTATTATGAAGGGAGGGTGGATACGGTAGAATTACTCTATCCCCGATATGTAAATCCTCTAGTTCAAGATCCGATAATTTGCCCTCTTATTCCAATAGAAAATTTGAGTAGTGTCATTGATAAACTGGGGTACCAATTAGGTGAGGCTCCACTTGCACACGATAAACGTGAAATTCATTTCGAACCTGAAGCTGAAGCTATTTTAGAGGAACTTCTTCCCTTGTTTATAAAACAGGAAGTCTACCAGACGGTGCTTGAAGCGAAAGCTTCTGAACATAGTGCACGTATGGTTGCCATGAAATCTGCTACAGACAACGCCAATAATCTGGTAGATGATCTTACGTTGCAATATAACAAAGCACGTCAAGCAGCCATTACACAAGAAATTCTCGAGATATCAGCAGCAACAAATTAAGAAATAAAAATGAAAATGTAGTGATCAATTTGAAAACTAGAATCCTTTCACAACGAGAAAATTTAACTTAATGCTAGCTTTGTTATGATAAATAAAAGGCCAAAATATTTTATTAACCGACTCTCCCAAATTATAATTCTTAATTAACAATTTATTCAACTATGAGTAACATAGGAAAAATCATCCAAGTCATCGGCGCAGTAGTCGATGTTCAGTTCGACGAAAATGAGATACCTGAAATATATCAGGCCCTCGAGTGTAAATATAATGTTGGCGATGAAGAAAAGAGCGTGATACTCGAAATTCAACAACATCTTGGTGAGGGTATGGTAAGGAGTGTTGCAATGACTTCGACTGAAGGGCTGGTTCGCGGAATGGATGCTGTCGATACAGGGAATTTTATTCAAGTTCCAGTTGGGGAAGGTGTTCTTGGGCGTGTCTTCAATGTCGTAGGTGAAGCGGTCGATGAACGGGGCCCAGTAAACTTTGATAAAAAATACCCAATCCATCGTCCGGCGCCTTCTCTAATTGAACAGGATACCCAAGCACAGATTTTAGAGACGGGAATAAAGGTTATTGATTTGATATGCCCTTTTATCAAAGGTGGAAAAGTAGGGGCCTTTGGTGGTGCTGGTGTGGGAAAGACGGTTGTTATCATGGAGCTGATTAATAACATTGCGAAAGCACATGGAGGGTATTCGGTGTTTTGTGGGGTGGGGGAACGTTCACGTGAAGGCAATGACTTATACCATGAAATGTCCGATGCAGGAGTTATCGACCAAAATGACCTCTCAAAATCTAAGGTTGCACTTTGCTACGGACAGATGAATGAACCGCCTGGGGCTCGCATGCGAGTTGGACTCTCCGGGTTGACAATGGCTGAATATTTCCGTGATGAGAAAAACCAGGATGTACTCCTTTTTGTAGACAATATATTCCGTTTCTCACAGGCAGGATCGGAAGTATCTGCCCTTCTTGGTCGCTCACCTTCGGCGGTAGGTTATCAACCCACCCTTTCTCAAGAAATGGGGATTCTCCAGGAACGTATTACATCAACAAAAAAGGGTTCGATCACTTCTTTTCAAGCTATATATGTTCCTGCCGATGATTTAACTGATCCGGCTCCGGCGAATACCTTTGCACATCTTGATTCGACGATCGTTCTCGAAAGACGTATTGCAGAGTTGGGTATCTATCCTGCCGTGGATCCGTTAGCCTCGACTTCTAACGCGCTCGATCCCGCAATCGTTGGTGAAGATCATTTTTTAGTGGCGCGTGGTGTTCAAAACGTACTTCAGAGGTATAAAGACCTCACAGATATTATTGCTATTCTTGGTCTCGATGAGCTTTCACCCGAGGATAGACAAACGGTCTTTCGTGCTCGCAAAATCCAAAAATTCCTCTCCCAACCATTTAATGTTGCCGAGGTTTTTACCGGGCATGCTGGGGTCTATGTTTCAGTCGCGGATACAATCAGTGGATTTAAAATGATACTCGATGGCGAGCTCGATGATATAGCTGAAAATGATTTTTATATGAAAGGTGGAATGGATACTGTGATGGCGTCTTCGGAGTCAAATAAATAAGGATTTCTTTGAGGAGATAAATTAACTATGTCATTATTACTTGAAATTATAACACCTGAAAAGGTAGTTTTTAGCAATAAAGCTGACTCGGTAGTTTTACCGACAAATGAAGGTGATGTAGGTATTCTTTCGGGGCATATCCCTCTTCTCACTACGTTGGCCCCGGGTGAATTAGAGATAATTACTATGGGGCGAACAGAACACCTTACTGTCGACAAGGGGTTTGCACAGGTTTTGGGAGATAAGGTATCGGTTTTAACCGAAGGAGCGATTGATGTAGAAGAGATTGATCTTTCAGCAGTAGAGGATGCACAATTGCGGGCGGAGAAAGCGCTCGAAGTAGCAGCAGAACAAAAAATGGATCCTGCAGAGATTGAACAATTAGAAACGGTAGTAAGATTTTCCCTTGTTCAAAAAATGGCGAAAGAAAAACGTCGGTAGGTTGTCTATTGATAAAGTTTTTAGAAAAAATAATCATATGAAAAATCCAATTCGTGAAAAATTAAGTAAGGGTAAAGTGTCAATTGGCTCATGGTTAAATCTTGGTTCACCCTTAGCAGGTGAAGTGATGGCTGACGCAGGGTTTGAATGGCTTACCGTTGACGCTGAACATACAGCTTATGATATGGCTCTCATTGCTGATACTTTTCGCGGTATTGACTCACGTGGAGCTGTATCCTTTGTGCGCGCCTGGGACCATGATCCGGTTACATTGGCCCGACTTCTTGACGCTGGAGCCTACGGCATCGTCATTCCTCATGTTAGCACTGCTAAACAAGCGGAAACTATCGTGAGTGCGATGCGCTATCCTCCAGTTGGCATGAGGTCTAGTGGGACCGGACGGATAGCGACTTTTGGTAGTGATTATAAGTCGACGGCCAACGATGAAATTTTGGTTATGCCACAGATCGAAGATATGGAAGGGATTAATAATGCCGAAGCGATTATGTCCGTGGAAGGAGTGGGAGTAGGTTTTCTGGGACCTGGTGACCTTTCCTTGTCCATGGGATTGGAGCCAGGGCATCCCGACCATGAAACAGCAATCCAGAAATTTTTGGCTGCTTGTAAAAAAGTAGGAAAACCTGCCGGTATTCCGACTACGTTTGAAGCAGCACAGCAGCGAATTGACGAGGGATTCCTCATGATTGATGTTAGTAATGAACTTGCGATTCTGTCAGGAGCAGCGAGGAAGATGGTGGAGGCATTACACTAAGCTTGTTCTCTATGAACAAAGAGTGTAATTAATCTTGCGTCGATATTATAGGGACTTTGTTTATTATTAACACATGCTTTAAAGGGCCCTTAGCTCAGCGGTTAGAGCAGAGGACTCATAATCCTTTGGTCGTAGGTTCGAATCCTACAGGGCCCACCATTAAGGCACGGCGACTTATTGAGCTAAGGGACAATGACTTATGAAGATAAGGGACAACGACTCTGGTCTTTAAATACTTCTACCTCATTTTTAGCCTCCGACACTTCTTAGCCACTTTTACCCTATTTTTGGCCTATTTATGATAGGTTTACTCCCATAACCAAGGTACGGGGGTGTTATTTCACATACAGCAGAATGGCTCTAATATATCCATTACCCTGTAAACGGCGGAGGTGAAAAAATAAGGGAGGTGGATGTGCTAAGGTATATCTAGATCACCTTCTAATCAAAACGATTTCTAGAGGCATTTAAGATGGATATACCGGCTGGGGATAATGATTAATGTTTGTTTGCATTCCAGTTTCTGAAATCATTTCTGTATTAATTTCTGATGTAATAAATTTAGCAATTTCTGTAAGAATTTCATTTTCATTCATAAATCTATTTGTTGATCGCAGCGCACATTCCCAAACTGTTAAAATACGCCAACCACTGTTTGATAGCATTAGGTGAGACTTACGATCATTAGCTTTATTTTTCTCAAATTTATTTTCCCAGCTCTGAATGTTAGATGAAGGCATCTTAAATAAGGAACAATCATGTGCATGCCAAAAACATCCATGAATTTGAATCACAGTCTTGTACCGGGGTAGTACAATATCTGGTTTACCAGGCAATTTCGGATCATGGATCCTGAAACGAAATCCCTGTTTAAATAAATATCTCCTAACTAAGAGTTCAATTCTGGTATTTTTGCCTCGTATAGCCGACATCATCCGGCTTCGAGTCTTTTTGTCTACAATGTCACCCTCTCGAAGTACAAGCATCTTAGTTGTAGTTCAAGGAACTATGACAACAGGATGCCGTGATATTTCACTGCTTGAAATCCTGAACAGTATACAAAAAAAATGTGAATTATAGGGATATCAATAACGGGCGTACCTTCCTAGTGTGGAAACCAAAAGGGGGGTAAATATAGGAATTGGTTTCCACCCTTACTAAACCTTTTGTTATAAATCCTTTTAGTTTTGTGAAGTTATGCAAGCCACTAGGATTACTCGACTTTTGCTTCTAGCGCAATAGACGCGGTCTTCTTGGGAGTGGTGAGGGCATTCAAAACCTCAAATTCAAGCTTGACCTTTTCAACCTTATTGCCGGTCCTGATCCGGAGGCGTTCTGTTGAATGTTGTGGAACTACAATAATGTCCGTATGATCACTAAAGCTGTAATCGCTTTTGTTCCTTAAGTGAAAGTCTGCGTCTGAGAAGTTTGTAACATCAACGCTAAGAATTTCCCTATTCCCGTAGGTGGCGCCATGCAAAGATAGACATGCTTCGAGAAGTGGACCCAGATGGTCGGCCCGCCCCATTAGGATATTTTTGAACCAGACTACGGTACGTCGCTTAAACATGGCGTCCCTGATGCCTTCCATCGTTCTTTCTTCGACAAAAACCAGGGTCACAGGGCGATGGCCGCCCTTGTGTGGTTCGTAATCCCAGTCAATCAGGCCATGGATGTCGGACGTGCCAATGAGTGTCAGATTGTATTCGAGTGCGATCTGAAATGACTCCTCTGAATAGCTGCCCCCATTTACTATTTCGATCCCATGAAGCAGGCCCGCTTTTGCGTTGTTTCTGTGAAAGTCGGGCATGATGGTAATCCCGTTCGGAAAATGGGGCCTCCACCAGCTATGGTTCCAAAATACAAATGCACCTTGTTCATTGGCAGCTTCGACTGCTTTCTGGGCAGGCCATTCATGCGCCTTGGTGCTGTAGGATTTTGGATCCTGTGGTTCATTGGGATCTGGTACGCGCACTAAAGTGTTCGCATCGTTGATGAAGATAGCATTCATATGGCTCGCCGGTGGTCTGCGTGTGATCTCCACTCCAGGAACGATAATAAGATCAGTTTCCTCTGCTGAACTGACAGCATCTTCATAAGATCGATTGCGGTCATGATGGGGAATGTCCTCGAGGTGTGGCTGGTATTCAAGATGCTCGGTGATGGCTATCGCATCCAGTCCGTCTCGCAGAGCTTCACCCACCCGTATCCGGGGCCAAACGTGACCGTCGGAGAAGACAGAGTGCGTATGTGGATCAAGAATAATCGTTAAGTAGTGGGTCGTATCGGGAAAAGTGATCCTTCGGGCTTCGTTCTTGGGCGGGATATGTGCCCGACCGTGCCCGAATAACACGCTTGTCAACGTCATTGAGAATATTAAAAATATGACCACTTTTTTCATTGTTCATGAAGTCATTACAGAGCTAATCGTAATTCTAGGATTACGATAAGTTAAAAATAGGCACCTTCTTAGTTAACTGCAATAGTTAATTTGTTTGTTATAACCCGCGAGGGATAGAACTAGGGGTGAGAGCAAGTCGTGAGAGGGTTTTGGATGGCCTTCTCTTGTTGCAGAATTATCTCCTGCTTAAACGCTCCCATCAAATCGATCTATTATTTTTCGCATAATTGTGATTGCGACTACCATTTAACTCACCCAATTGCCAGGTCCCGCGAAAGAGGGATCGTCGTTTCTCCGGCATTTTTTCTATTATCTCGTGGTCCAGGTTGAGTAGGTACCATTGTGCCCATAAAGAATTGTAACAATTGAATACCGCGCACCGGGGATTATTGGGGTTGGTCCATTCATTAGCTGCATGGATTAGACTTTCAGTAAATATGACAACAGACCCGGGCGGACAGCTATAACCCTCCATAGCCTCACGTATGCTTTCTTCCCATGGTGACTCACTGATATTCGGTCGATAGGGATCAGGTCCCCCATAGTTGAAATTTGCTTTGTGAGATCCGCTGAGAAAAGTGGTTCCTCCCTGTCCAGCTTTAACCTCTTCTAGCTCCCAGACTACGCGGGTCAGACCAGAATATATTTTATTCCCCTTTACCTGGTAACGCATCGCGTTGGCTTGTTGAGGAGGGCGCACAACATGGGGCAAATCATTTATTTGGAGATAATTCTCGGAGTCTTGTTCTTTGCTGACCGTTCCTGCCCGATGGCGAATACTTATAAAGGAATTCTCACAACGGAAGCTATAGTAGCCGTCAGAAAGATAATAGGGCTCCGATAATATTTCGGTCAGAATACCCACGATAGCCGGATAGTCTAACAACTTCTGCAGTGAACCTACATAACCCCGCGAATTCCTTAAAGGTCGGGATCCATCACACGCATACGCCTCAGCCTTCATCTCATCAATCTCAGACGACGATAACACGTTCGGGATAAGTATCCACCCGCGAAGGTCATAAAAGAACTTTTGCTCGTTAGTCATTTATTGAGGCAATAAGTCAAAATCAAATGTCCCGATGTACATGTTAAGATGCAGGAACATTATTTATAATTCACTGTTTACTTATCTCCCCCAGCCGAAGGGTCAACATGTTTAGTCAAATCACGGACGGTAATTTCATCGTCATCACTGAACTTTTGAATATAAATATTTTAATTAGTTACTTCGAATAGAATCAAAAAAGAATTGTTCGGGTCGGGCAATACCCGGAGTTTGTAATGTTGCGCTGTTGGGAGCGACATCGGGAACATTGCGAAAATTGTTTTTCACCACGACTATACCGTTTATAGCAGGAGATTGCCCGACAGTTCCAATTACATACAGGTTTTCTGAATGGATTCTCCATAATTCTTTCCCCAGTTCTGTGCGCATTGTTTTGGGTAGACTATTGCCCTCCTCATAGATTTCCACTAAACGTTTAAGATTGCCGCTTGGTGCCACGCCTTTTTCCCCATTCGTTTCATACCAGGAACTGATAAGCGGTGCGAAAGCATCGCCCAGAATGGGGATAGTCATTATAGGGAAAGTCCATGGATTTTCAGAACCACCTGCAATTCCCATGCTAAGATGGTGTTCATTGTTTGCTGCACGTACACCATATAAAGTTTCGCCTTCAATACGTAATCTTATATTCAGGCCGACGTCCTTCCAGTTATTCACGAGTAGTTCAGCTATATCATCAAATTTTATAAATGACTGATTCTTCACTGAAATTGTAATATTCAGACGTCGCCTGTTGTCGGTACGCAGCCGGTAACCATCACTATCCTTCTTATTCAAACCGAGCGTATTAAGGATCTTGTTTGCTTGTTCTAGATTACGCACAGCATACTTTTTCTCATATTCATGACCGGGATAATACGGATTATTCGGGAAGGGAAGAAAAGCTCTTGGTTTGCCCATACCAAGAAAAATTAATTCATTTATCTGCTCCCGATCAATAGCAAGCGAAAGAGCAATCCGAAAGGCTCGGCTTCTAAGCCACTTTTCTATTTCCAGATCTCCTTTCCAAGTTTGATTGACATAGATTATGGCGTCCGATCCACCCAGATTAGGCCATAAGAGTAATCGGTGGTCACCCTTGTCTTCGCCGCGCTTGAGAAGAGGAACTTTGTCTATGAGGATATGACGATGTTGCATATCTACCTCACCAGCAATGGCACGTGTATTGAATACTTCTATGTCCTCAAATAAAAGCATTACAATTTTATCGATATAGGGAAGCTGATTCCCTTCGGGATCGACTGCAAAGTAATAAGGATTGCGATCCAAAGAGTAAATTTCACTTGTCAGGGGAGTAACCATTTTCCAGGGACCAATTACCGGTAAGTCACGGTTCTTGTGGGGTGATGCCATGCGTCGGAATAATGCTACCCAACTTCTATCCCCCTCAATCTTCGCCCTGTTTTTAAGTTCTTCTATAGGTGTATATTTTGGGAGAAATTGCATTAAATAATGCCGGGGTGCGTAGAGAGGGACAGTTCCTCCTCGAGAGAACTGACCGCCAACGAATAAACCACCAACATTTTCGATGAAAACATAATTAGGTTTATGAAAGGTATAACGAATCGTCATTTCATCTAACTTTTCACATTTGAATACTTGTCCTTCCACAGTAGCGTAAGCGGGGAGTGATGGGTTTATTTTTTTGTTCATTGTCACTTCTTCGAAAGCGAAGATAAAGTCATCTGCTGTAAAAGAAGCCCCATCAGACCATTTCATGCCCTTCCTTAGATAGAATGTGAATGTTGTCCCGTCTTCGCTGATGTCCCATCCTTTCGCGATGTGAGGCATCAGGGTGTAGCCGTCTAGGTCAAAGTAAATTAAGTGGTCATGGATAATTCGGTCAATATTGTTAGTATCAAGCCCGGTAAAACCACGACGCCAGGTGCCCCCGTATTCACCAATGCGTTCAATAGTTGGAACAACCAATGGTTCTTCCGGTAAACGATATTCAACCGGAGGCAATTCCCCCACTGCAACGCGGTTTGCCAAAACTGGAGCTTCACTAAAAGTAGTGGGAGGCGGTCCTTGATAATTAAAACTGAATCTTTCCCTACTAACAGCGGCCCTTTCACGAGTGGGGGTTTCTCCCTTTGATTGGATCTCTTTGTTCCCACTGCAGCCCAAAAAAGTAATAATTATACCGATGATTAGTGGCGGGATCAGTATATGATGGTTGTTTGATCTGATTACCTTCATAGTGTAATAAGTTTAATCGGTATCCCTATATCGGGAGAACTCTTAGTAAGAAAGGTGACGTATTTTCTTGGCATAAAGAAATGATAGATTCAAGTTCTCTTCTAGCAGAAGTTGAAATAAAGTCGGGATAATAAAATTTTACATCAAGGATAATCTAATATGAAGATAACACATCCTTACGAAAACTTAAATGGCGGCTCATGGCTTCGTGGGAATTTACACACCCATACAACCAACAGTGATGGCACCCACGATATGCAGAATGTAATAAATACCTACGCAAATCTCGGCTACGATTTTCTGTCAATATCAGATCACGACATTTTCACCGGGCTTACCGAGTATGAAAAGATCGACAATAAAGGCCTCGTGCTTATACCGGGAAATGAAATTTCCAAGGATGGGCCACATTTATTGCACGTAGATGGGGATCGTCTAATAGAACCCCATGTCAACCGTCAGTTAGTCTTCGATGAAGTAAAAGCCACTCAGGGCTTCGTGGTCGTTGCCCATCCTAACCTCACCCCAAATTTTAATTTTTGTTCAATTGAGGTTTTAGAACAATGGACGGATTACGCGGGGCTAGAAATTTTTAATACAATTGTAAGGAGGTTAGCGGGCAGCCCTTATGCAACTAATAAATGGGATATGCTCCTCTCTCAAGGGCGTCGCCTATGGGGTTTTGCTAATGATGATGCTCATTTCTGGCGTGAAGAAAACCGCCAACCAGGTATCTCTGATACTGGAGTTGGGTGGAATGTTGTTTATGCTGATTCTTCCACCCCTGAAGATATTGTGACATCTTTGCAGAATGGACGATTTTACTGTTCCACAGGCGTTGTTATTAAAACCATAAAAGTGGAAGGACTTGAAATCATTATAGAATGTGAAAATGCAAGCAGAATTGTAGGGATAACACGAAATGGACAACGCGTAGCCTTGAGTGATAATGGATCGATTAAAGTTGATGTATCCAAAGATGAGAATTGGCCTCCTATGTCTGGATATCTGCGGTTCGAGTGTTGGGGTGAGGGAGAGAAAAATGCCTGGACCCAACCCTTTTTCCTTGATGAATAATACCCTGACTATTTAGCACGAGTCCGATGTACTTTAGGTACTGGTTATACTTATTAGTTCTTTCTCTATATATCCCCCTTTTTATCCAAGCACTTCCACAAGACCTCGAGGTGTTTACGGATTTTGAGGATGATATAAGTGGGGAAGGGGAAATTTTTATAGGCGAAGAGCCAAACCGAATCAAGTTAGTCGGCTTTAAGTTGGAAACTTTAGACGACCCATCTCTCTTACATTCGGGAACCAAAGCTATAACCTTGGGCCCCGGGGAGGAAGGGAAAATCTTTACTGAAAAAGGGATTGCTGAAATCGAGTTCTACGTAGCCGAGAGTACGGGCGCGGGTAAGATTCAAGTTGGGGGGCCTGGGAATGTGGGGGAAATTAGCTTAGAAATGACATATCTTGAATTGATATTTATACCATTACCACAATACACAGTAACAGGATTACCAACCAGTATCAACCTCGATAGTAATCCTCCTCTGCAACGGTTTGTTGAAGTCCCTGAAGGTATTAAAAATTTTGATGACATCGACTACTACTTTGACGGTATGACTGAAATTAAGTTCTTTAATGTCACGGGAAAATTAGTCATCGATGATCTTGGATTTACCCTTTCAGATGTACCAAGAAATAATACCGTGTATACCCTGTTTCAGGGTTTACCAACAGGAATTGATCAATTTACTATTGGTTCATCTCCTTTTACCGCCACTTTTACTAATGGTCTTACTGGAATGCATTCAGGATTTAGCCGCTCATGTTGCGGTTATTGGAGAATGTTTGAAGGTGAAACCGGAACGATAACTTTCGAGACACCGGCTGCACGGGTTCAATTTTATGCCGCAGCCATCTTTGATCAAGCGATCGGCGAAGATGACGGTACTATTGAGGTTTTTGACACAGAAGATAACTTGCTCATTACGATTGAAGATCTCCCGGCTTTTCTCAGCCCAAATACTCTTCCCCCTCAGGTAAAATTAGTTGCCAGTGAATTGGGGGCAGTGGGTGGCATTGCCAAAATAAATTATACGGATAATATAAAAGCAAATCGGAATATCAGCTCGACTAGCATAGACGACTTTGGTTTCACGCCGATCGGAGCGCCTGGCACAGGCACGACAACAACGCCTGTAACGCCGGAGGTACCCGCCGTTGCAGCGCCAGAGATAACGACGCAACCGGTAAGTCAGTCCGTAACATCGGGACATACAGCAACCCTAAGTGTTGAGGCAACAGGAGATGATCTGACCTACCAGTGGTATGGGGGGTCGAGTCCTGATGTTAATTGGCCAGTAGAGGGAGCAACCGAGAGTACGATGACAACAGGGGCGTTAGGAGCGGGTGCAAGCTTCTGGGTATGTGTGACCAATGAGGGAGGTAAAGCAGACAGTGACACAGCGGTAATAACGGTGACAGTACCGTTAGTCTTAAGTGGATCAGGCTCGATAGCAGGAGAGGACATTGCACACCCGAATGGAAATGTATTTGATCAAATCTTATTAACAGGAGAGAGCATCAAGTTACAGGCGAAGCCAGGACAGATTACTCGGGTATCGTTTATGGACGAAGAGGAAGACATCGTCCAAGTGGAATACTCAGGAGCGGGAGCATTTACAGTGACCTTAGATTCGAGTACGTTTTTAGCGGCGAAAGCACCGCCTCGCTATAATCAATCAGGGGTAGCGTATGTAACGGGCAAACCGAGCGTGGTAATAGAGGGAGCCGATTCGACGACCTATTTTAGTATTTTCACAGTGGGAAAGATCAATGCGGTTAACCAGGCGTTATTCCCTGAGGGACAAGAATACGATGCACAGGCAAATGTGTCATTGGTACAGGTGATCAATTCCACGGGGATGGGAGGGATGCAGTTATCAAACGCCGTCTTTAGTGGAAGTACAGGTAATATAGGGATCGATGCACGAGGAGTACCGATAGCGGTACGTTTAACAGTAGGTGACATTGATGCCAGTGGTGATGCCGTACCACACTTACTCTTTGGTAGTGGTTCCTTTACCGTGGCAGCGGGTAACCCTGGGTTACGAATCACAGGAGGAGATTTAGTACAGACCAATGCAGCCTCTGTAGTGGTAGCAGAGAGTGGATCAACGACGACAGGGTTTGAGACTTTGATTAGTCAGAATAACTTTAAGTCTGATAATACT
>PNEW01000017.1 GCA_002922725.1 Verrucomicrobia bacterium Opi.OSU.00C
AGATGTGTATAAGAGACAGTTATAGGATTGTCATAGAAATAAGAGTGAAATTGTATTTAGAAGAGAACGAAATTGAGGTTCTTAAAGGTAAAAGGTTATTTATCGGGTGTTTTCGTAAGTAATCCAAACAGTTTTTAAATTTTAGTTTGTGAGTTAAACATGCATTGTGGAATAAAAATATTTATCCGGTTTATACATAGCCTTGGATTATTTTTCCCTCCAGAAGGGTTTATAAATTTATTCGAATGTTATAACTTATATAAATTAGGGAAAAAAATACCGGGGCCTTTTTTGGAAATAGGGCCCTGGGTTGGACGATCTACTGCTTGTATTGCTCATGGAATAAAAAAGAGCGGAAAAAAAAAAGGAGTTTCATACTGTTGATATCGGGTTTTCAACTGAAAAAGAATGGGAAGATTTTTTTGGGTCTTCTCTAGAACAAAAAATCCCAAAGGTAAGAAATCGTTACCTTAAACATATTATAAGGGAAGGTGGATCCATACAATCTCTTATAGAGAATTTGAGAAACCGAAAGCTGGATGAATTTGTCACCGTTCACAAGGGCAATTTCAGAGATATAGCTTTTGGGAAGAAATTTAATTTAATATTTTGTGACGCGACCCATGACCTTAAAGAGATAGAGATAAATATCCCAAAGATAAAAAAAAATGCTATCTGATGAGGGTGTTTTGGTGTGTGATGATATAAAAACAGAAGAGATGGAGTCAGCGTTAAAAAGTTATTTTAATTTTCAGAAGATTACCAACGACAAAGGTTTTTTCATTGGGTACCTTGATGAAAAATTGTCCTTATTTTAATATTAAGGAACTTTAAACTCAGCGATTTCCGTATTTATTAATAGTAGAAATAAGAGGTTTTGCAGATTCAGGAACCTTCACTTTATTACGAAAAAGAATATCACCCATCCTTAAGGAGCCATTTTTGTAGTATTCAGCATTAGACTTGTTATTGGGTAATAAAAACCCTCCTTCGAAAGTTGCGCCGGCGTATAAACCGGAAGAATTACTGTAAACATAAATGGGTGTTCCAACACCTATTTTAGCTTCAACTCCAGTATCTACTGGCCCTGCAGTGGCAGCTGCATCTACGCCAACTCTAAACCTAGGAGCCGTAAGGACCATCATCCCTTCTTTATTCATGAGTAGGAAAATATGAACAATTCCTTGAGCGCCGACTTGTAATCCCCAACTTCCTTCCCCAGCTTTCATAAATGACGGGGCACTCCATTCCCTTGTTTTTTTGTCTCTTACCATGGCGATCCCGCCGCCAGCTTTTATACCTACTCCCAAACCAACTTTAAATTGGCGTAGGATAATAATACCTTCAGCCTCTTGTAATATAACAGCCGGTATTCTCGATTGAGAATCACTCATTATCGACTCGAAGTCCAAAACCATGCGCCTCATCCGTCGATCAAGCTTATTCTCTTTACCTGCTGATAGTGGTATAGATAGAATTATAATCGAAATAAATGTGAGAATGTACAATTTAAGAGTGTTAGGTTTATTCATAGTATTATATTGTAATAATGAGGTTTATTTTCCGCAAGGAAGAACTCAAATAAAAGAAATATACATCAAAAATTATTCTCCCTTAAGCGGAACGGCAATAGTAAAGATATAATATTCATAATTCTTCTATAAAGGGGTATTTATATTTTGTGCTAGGTAAGAGGTAACATCTGTACTCTATCATGAATGGTTAGAGTATAGAAAAACTTTGCTTTCAATGGTATAAATGGTTGAAATGTTTAATACATTTAATTATTACATGGATATATGAATGATGGGAAAATAATAAAATCTGACGAGGAGTGGGAGAAACAACTCACTACTGAGCAGTATAATGTAACAAGGAAGCAAGGGACCGAACGTGCATTCACAGGTGAGTATTACGAGAGTAAAGATGAAGGTATATATCACTGTATATGTTGCGGAAATAAATTGTTCAACTCGGAATCAAAATATGATTCTGGAACAGGCTGGCCGAGTTTCTGTGATCCCATAGGTCCAGATAGAATTATTACGAAATCTGATAAGAGCCTATTAATAGAAAGAACGGAAGTTTTATGTAGTCGATGTGATGCCCATCTGGGGCATGTTTTCAATGATGGACCACCTCCGACAGGAAAGCGTTATTGTATGAATTCAGTAGCATTCAAATTTGAAAAAAGTTAAGCTTTTAAAATTCGCCGCTCTTTGGGATGAGGCCCTTCAATATTAGGAATTGACTTGTTCGACTGCTTATAGACATAGGTAGTAGTCTATCGAATCTGTTCAAGTTTCATTATTGTTCGTGGCCTGTTGAAAGGAACACTGAATTTGCTTACCGCCAGTGATCCACTCCAACTAAATTACATTGTCTGCGATCAGATAGCTTTCTTATATGACCAGGCGAAATGTAATTGTCAAAAGGGGCAATAATAAACCTTGGTTTGTTCATTGCAGAATTTCTACAATGAACATATTTTTCTTTTGAAGTTTTTGGGGTAAATGTGAGGCAATGTTGGTTTACAGCATATTAGTTTAAATAATATGGAAGTGATATATTTATTTTTTTTTCGGACGTTTTTCTCCATATAAGGTATATGCATTTCCTAGGGTTCCACCATCAACCACAAGTATATGTCCATTAACATAACTTGCTTCTTCTGAGGCAAGATAGACAGCAGCAGAAGCAATCTCATCTGGTAATCCATAACGGTTCTGTAAACTCATTTCTATTTCACCCGGTGGTACATCATCAGGGATGTCGACATCAATAGGGCCGGGGGCGATAGCATTTACTCGAATTTGGTAATGTGCTAGATCTGTAGCCATACTTCTGGTGAGGGTAATTAAAGCCCCCTTGGCTGCACTGTAAGCGGCACTTAGTGTTTGTGGAATAAAACTGTTAACCGAAGCAATATGAATTATGTTGCCCATGCCAACTTTAGCCATCACTTGTGCGGCAAGCTGAGAACAAATAAATACACCGGTTTGGTTTGTGGAGATGACGCTATCCCATCTCTCCTGAGTTACTTCAAGAAAAGGTCCATCTGCACCTTTAATTCCTGCATTATTGACAAGAATATCAATGGTATTATATTGAGTAACCGTCTTGTCTATTAATTTTTCTACCGCTTCTCGATGTGATACATCTGTTGGAATTAAAAGAGCAGTCCCACCTGCCGCCTTAACTTCTTCACAAGTACGCTCACCACTCTCTGGATTAATTTCGGCAATTACAACTTTAGCTCCCTCTCGAGCAAATCTTTTTACAATAGCACGACCAATACCCAAACCACCACCTGTAATTATAGCAACCTTATCCTTTAATTGCATTTTTATTATTTAGTATTGATGAAGAGAGATAAATTATCTGTGACATTTTTAGAGATTCTAATAAAATCAATTTACTACACATAAATGAGTATTATCAGATATTTGTTCACAACAAAAATTGATCTTAGAAATATTATAAATCATACACTTTATTTTAAGCAATTCAACCTGTTAGTCTTTTCTACTGGCCTCAGAATATACATAATAGAGGTTTGTTCTCGGACCGGGTGTATTTTTTTTATCACCCATATGGAGCACGCATTCACTGAATAAAACAACATCACCTGCTTCACCAACAACTCGTACTGAACCGGGTAATTTTATACCAGGATATGACTTAAAGTTTAATTTTAAATTGGCCTTGTGTGATCCAGGAACTACAAGAAGACATCCATCATTCGGCCCATTTCTTGAAAGGAACCAGCCGGTATTTATGGAGAGACTACGAATTATGCCATCATTGAAACTATAATCATAGGGTTCGTGTCCTGCATGCCAACTACTAAAGTGTGGCCCTTGGGAATTAGCGATACCCCAGGACCCACGATATTTTGGCTTTTTCATGAATTCCTGCAAATAGGATAAAATATGCGGGTGATAAACCAGAGATCGAAAAAGTGGGTCCAATTCATCAAGGCTATTTAAACGAATATAATGATCATCTATATGAATGACCGATGATTTACCAACATCGTTAGGATTCATCGTCTTCTTTTCTAAATAAGTAGTATCCAAGCCCCGGGCATTGATCTCATTGAATTTCTCTAGAAGCGCATTTACTTTTGCTTGGCTGAGAACCTTACGAATTACTAAAAAGCCTTGAGTATCGAAATGGAAACGGTCTTCATCAGAGATTATCTTTTCCTTATTTTTTTGATACGGGTTTATTAGGCATTTGGTGTAAATTAAGTATTTAAGTTTAATGGTCAAATGCATTTGGTTTCATTTAGTTAAGGCCTTAACATTAATTGCTTGAACATTATAAATAATCTCTATTTTACTAAATATTAATTGTTTTCATATTATGGTAAATATTCATTCTGTGATAAGTAATACAGTTTTAGAAAAGCGCGATCTGTCCTTTAAACCGGTTGTTAATGATGCCCCAAGGTGTTTAAGTGTGGAACAGATAAACTCCTATAATGAAGATGGTTATATTAAACCTTTACGCATTTTTTCTGATGAGGAGAATATAAAAAATCGAAATTATTTTGATCATTTAATTCGACTTCTAAAAGAACAGAATGATGGTCGTAATACTTATGCTATAAATGGGTATCAGGCACATTGTAAAGGAATTTGGGATATTGCAATGGATTCCAGAATACTGGATTATGTGGAAGACCTGATCGGTCCTAATATCATAGCTTGGGCTACTCATTACTTTTGTAAAATCCCCCATGATAAAACATTTGTTCCTTGGCACCAGGATGCATCATATTGGCCTATAAGTCCAGCACGCACGGTGACAGTATGGATTGCGATTGATGATGCAGATGAAGGTAATGCGGCGATGCAGTTTATTCCTGGTACTCATAAGTTGGGGCACCTCAAATGGAAAAAAAGTAGCAAGTTAGCTGTCTTAGAACAGGAGATTCCAGAAACTACTCAATATGGTAAACCTATCTATGTTAATTTAAAAGCGGGTGAAATTTCATTGCATGCAGACATGATGGTACATGGATCAACACAAAACACTTCAAGCCGAAGACGTTGTGGACTTACAGTCCGTTATTGTCCCCCTGAAGTAAAATCTATGTCGGATAGTTGGAAAGCTAATTCGATCATTTGTAGAGGAGAAGATCGGGATAATCATTGGGCAAACAATCCCCGACCTAAGGGTGATGATTTATCATCAAATGTATCAAATTTTAAACCTTCCAGTTGATATAGGCTAATGCCTATGGAAGTAATCTTTCATTAGGATCTGAATTTTAAAAGAGCCCATGATTTTCCCCCAACCTAATTGGTTTCCAAAAGTTGAGAACGAACGCACTAAGATAATCGGTTTTAAAATCTTCTTGGTCCTTAGTATGTCTATATTTAGATTATAATTTAATAATGGCTGAAAATTTTATAACCATATTAGGAGGTGGTAATACAGCATTCTCTGTTGCCGCCCATCTAACATTGCTAGGTAATAAAATTACACTCTATGAGATTCCTTCTTTTAAAGAGACGTTGATCCCGATTCAAGATGATGGAGTGATTAACTTACTCGGTGTTGACGGTGAAAAAAAGGTAAACTTACACCATTTTACTTCAGATATTGAGGAGGCATTGGTCGACGCTAATCTTATACTTGTCATTGTCCCTGCCTATGCTCACAAACCATTTGCTGAAGTATGTATTCCCCATTTAAAATCAGGCCAGACCATTGTTCTTATGCCGGGCACCTTAGGTACTCTGGAATGGGCACAAATGCTACGAGAGGCCGGTAAAGAAGGTTTAGTTACACTAGCGGAGGTCGACACCGCTCCTTGTGTCTGTCGAAAAACAGCGCCCGACACGGCGACAATATGGGGGATCGTTGCGAGCCTGGGATTGGGTGTATTGCCTTCTACTGAAACGGACCGAGTCAAAGATATGCTGGATCCTCTCTTTCCCGGTATTCAATGCTATCCGGATGTCATGGCCTGTGGATTAGCAGCAATGAACCCGGTTGTTCACCCCGCGGGTGTATTAATGAATGCCGGGCGCGTCGAGTACTCACGCGGCGAATTTTACTTTTATGAAGAAGGGGTATCCGTTTCCGTAGCGAAGGTAATCATGGAAGTGGATCGGGAGCGCTTGAAAATCGGTCAGGTATTAGGGTACGAACTGAGTCCGGTCGATGAAGCCTTTCACGCGGCAGGCTTTGGGCCAAAGGGTGACTTATGGTCGACGATCAATGGCAGCTGGATGCTTACCCGGTTGAAAGCCCCTGGATCACTGGAGAGCAGATGGTTAACGGAGGATGTTCCTTACGGACTGGCTGCCTGGTCAACGGTAGGGTCACAATTTAACGTTGAAACACCGACGATGCAAGCGGTGGTAAATATTGGATCCATCGTTATGGGGTTTGACGCCTGGAAGAATGGTCGCGGTGTGAAAGAGCTGGGCATCGAAGGTTTGGGACAAAAAGAACTATCAACATATTTAAAAAGCGGGCTTCGTTAAGGGACAATAAATTGTGATGAAAGCGATTCATTACAAGCAGTACGGTGATCTCTCTCAACTTGAAGAGGTGGAGATAGACAGACCCAAACCAACCGCCTCTCAAATTCTCGTTAAAGTAGAGGCTTCGGCGATTAATCCCATCGATTGGAAACTTCTCAGCGGGAGCTTTCGTGCTATTATGCCTGTGAAGTTTCCCGCGATACCCGGCTTTGACCTGGCCGGTGAAGTGATAGATGTAGGTGCCGCTGTCACACAGTTCAGGATCGGTGACAGAATATACGCCTGTCAGGACATTAAACAATTAGGCACGGCTGCTGAATATACAGTGGTGGAGGAACATTTGGCTGCCCTTATACCTGAAGGCTTAAGCGCCGGTGAAGCTGCGGGGATACCACTTGCCGGATTGACTGCGCTTCAAGGATTACGTAACTGCGGTGGCTTGAATGCAGGTGAGCACGTTCTCATCGTAGGGGGATCCGGCGGGGTAGGGCATTACGCGTTACAGATTGCCAAGGCGATGGACACAAATGTCACGGCTGTATGCAGCACCGGCAATGTGGAGATGGTCCGCGATCTGGGTGCCGACACGGTGATCGACTATAATAAACAAACGGATTTTGCCACCGATATTAAATATGATGTAGTCTTGGACTGCGTCGTAAAATCACCCTATAAATCGTTCGCAGCGGTGATGCAAGCTGACGCGGTTTACGTTCCCGCACTCCCAAGTATTTCATTTATCATAAAGTCTTACCTGATGCCATTGTATACAAAACGTCGGGTAAAACCGGTGATGCTGAAAACCAATGGGATAGATTTAAATTTCTTGTCAAATTTAGTAAGAGAAGGAAAACTGCGAACGATCATTGATAGTTCGTATTCCTTGAATGAATATTACAAAGCATTTGAGCGAAATCAGACGGGGCGAACGCGAGGTAAAATCATTATCAATTTTTAGATAAATTATAGATGAAAACGCTTGAGGAACACTATGTAGAATTCAAAGAAAACGGATTTACCATACTTCCGAAAGTCTTTGATCAAGCACAAATAGATGAATGGATTTCTCTGTATCCAAGTCTGATCAAACGTCAGACATCACCCGGAGCTGAGCAGGAACAGAGATGGCTCAGTAGTGTGGTCGAATATGAACCCCATGCAATGCTGCCGGCAGTTGCCAATGAAAAGATTCTGGATTTTGCGGAAATGGTCATGGGGCCGTTCGTTCAACTCGATAATCTTACTTTCATGGCCTTCCCCTCCCTATCCAAGGAAGAGGCCAATGGCAAAATCAGTGGTTGGCACCGAGATCAGTGGTCATCTTTTCCGCTGGGTAATGATTATATCTGGCCCAAGGCCTGTAATGCGATCTGCTATTTACAGGATTTAACCGATGATAACGGCCCATTCCGTGTGATACCCGGATCCCATCGCTCACCTCTCACTATTGAAGAAGATGATCACCAAAAGAAACATCCCGATGAGAAGGTCTATTACCCAAGTGCAGGTGACGTCGTATATACGCACTGTGGGGTGGTGCACTCGGGAACACCCAATACTTCTGGCAAGTTACGCTATTTTTTCAGCATCTATTATAATCTCAGCTGGTTGCGTCACCGGGACAATCATTCGGGACCCAATGTAGCAAAGATTATCGCAATGGCGCGCGAAAAGAACGATAGGCGACTGCTGCGGCTATTTGGAATTGATGAACTGGTTTTTCCAAGATCTAATTGGGGCTTTCGCCAACCGGACAACGAGAAATGGGAGTAATGGATCAAAGAAGATCGCGAAGCTCTAAAAAAATAAGTTCATATTAGTTGGCGCGCAGTAAGTACGTCGTCAACCCGAGCTAGTAAAGATTGGGTTGGACCTGCCCGTCCTTTATAAACAGTTTATTAGCATCAATCGCATGCCCACCGGGCATGGGAGATGCGGTATATTGGGCGAGGTAAACCCGACGTTTTTTTCCGGTTGGATTAGCGCCACTGCGATGAAAGGTGAGACTTGAAAATACAGCGATGCTGCCGGCGGGTGCGATCACCGGTTCACCCGGATCATTGCCAAAATAACCAATCCTGTCATTGCTGCCCTCTTCAACGATATGCTCTGCCAATTTTTTTTCTCCGTAGCGACTCATGGGCAATAGGTAGACCGTGCCGTTATCTTCGTTGACCTCATCGAGAGTGCACCAGCAGGATAGCACTTCAGGATGATCGCCGAGTCGTGCCTGGGCATAGCCGGAATCCTGGTGCCAACTGAACTTCATACCCGTTTTATCGAATTTTACCACGTATTGATCGCTCTTGTAGTAAATTTCGTCGCCGAAAACTGCGCGGGTGATACTGGCCATCAGGTCGCTGAAAATAAATTCACGTATGCGGGGATGATTGGGCTCGGCTTTCATAAAATACCGCTTACCGCGATGATTGATCCCCATCACATCGGTACCCTGTCTGTCCATTTCCGCGTCTGTTTCGTCAATTGCCGATTGACACACTTCTCTCAACAACTCGACGTGCTCATTGGGAATTACGGATTCGACGACGAAGTACCCGTCCTTTTTAAACTGATCGATTTTTTCTTGTGGTATATCAATACCGGTAGTTTGCATATTAATTAATGAAAAATATGTTATTATACATGTATAATAATTAATCTAAAGTAGATTTTTTAGATTAAAAAATATAACATTATATGTCTATGAAATTAATCAATTAATTTACAAATAATTTTCTTTATCCGTAGATTTTAAAATTCTTCTTTTGGTTTCACACACCAGAACTTTTAATTGGCTAAGACCACCTCTCGTCCAGATAAAGCAGATGCTTCGCAAGCTTCATGAATTTCTATGACCCGCCGACCATGCAGTTGTGGGATAGGAGTGTCATCGTCGCCATTAATAATTGAAGCAATAAAATCAGAAAACTCATCAAGCATACTGTTACGATCTGTTATTGGCTCTTCTTTCCATTCCCCTTCGGTACCAATCCAAAAACCAGTTTTTTGTCCCACTTCGTTCCCGTAGGCTATACGAAATCTTGCCTGGCCCTTAGTGAAAAAGAAATCTGCACCGTAATCAGTGATACCTGTATCCCAGGCTATACGACAAATATTGGCGACAACACCATTTTCCCAGCGAAAAAAAGCCATAGAGGTGTCGTCACAGGGCAATTCTGGGTGAGTAAAAGCTCCCAGTTGAGCACTAACCGTTGTAATGTCATTACCGATAATCCATAAAAGACGGTCAATCATGTGTGTACCATCCATCAGACCCATGCCTCCACCCAAGTCGCGATCCAGCATCCATTTTGGGCGATTTTTATGTTGATAAGGTTTATGCCAAATATCACATACCATAAGGAGGTTTCCAAGTTGTCTGGATTCAACACATTCCTTCATTTTTTTAACTACTGGAATATAACGTTGAGTATGAGCTGTCATTAACTTCACGCCATTTAATTGTGCTGCTGCAAGCATCTCATCACATTCGGTAAGGGAAATAGCCATGGGTTTTTCCAGGTAAATATGTTTACCTGCATTCGCAGCATCGATTACAGCTTGTTTATGTAACCAGTGTGGAAGGGTAGCAACTACAACATGTATGTCATCGCGAATAAGCGTTTCTTTGTAGTCTGAAACAATATCAATATGAGGGTACTTTTTTAATATTGGTGTCGAAAATTCGCTGCGCGGTTCCGCTACTACTTTAATATCGGCTTTTTGAGTTTGCTCAATGATATCAATGTAATTACTGCCTATTCGACCCGTACCTAACAGTGCGATTCCAAAATTCATATTTTCAGTTCTGATTGTTCTTATTTTTTATGTAAACCATAATCGCATAGCCGTTTCTCCCAAAATAGTCTCTTTTTCGATCGAAGATAGTCCTAAATGATCGTTAAAGATTTCGAGGTGTTGTTGATATGTTACTTTTGGACTCCAGAGTGAAGTTGGAAAGTCACTTCCCCAGGTACACCTTTCGGGGGAATAAGCACCAATAACACTTTTTATTACAGGATACGAATCGCGACAGGGAAATGCTTCATTTGAACCGGTGATCAGAAAGGATAATTTAGCATAAAGATTTTTATACTGTGCAAGATCCATTACTGTCTTCAAGTTTTTAGATTGCTGTGTATCCTTCGCTTTGAGGTTGGCACAGTGGTCGAGTACCACGGGAACGTCGGGGAAGTCAGAAAGCATCTTGGCTAAGGATTGGCAATTTGGAGGATCAAGCAGGGCGCAAATAATCATTGCTTTTTCTTGTGCGACATTCCATATCTGTTTATATTCATCAATCACCGAACCATCAGAATGCCAACCAATAGACACTCGATTGCCACGGATACCGTTGGATGCAGCTTTTTTCAGAAAATCAATCGAAGTTGGATCAAAGGGGTCAACATTTAAGACGCCAGTCATCCAGTTTTGATGGTCGCACACTGTATCGATAATAAGTCTGTTGTCATGTTTATAGGTTGAAAAAGTTTGTACAACTACCACACGATCAACATTATTGGCCTGTTTTTCATTTAAGAGATCATCTAGCGTCCCATGACTAGTTGGTGGTAAGTAGGGATTAGAAACTTGGGGATACTTTAAGATATCTTCAGAATAAATATGTGCGTGTGTATCTATAATAGTCATGAATCTTTATTTGTATCTTTGAGTAAGAATTAATTTTTACGTAAGTTAATTAATTAGTAAAAGGAGTTAATGATTTATATTCAAAAGAGCCATAGCTAAAATTGCGATGGCTATACCCCATGTGCTGCATTTTGAAAGGGGTTCTTTAAAAAGAAATATGGCAATCGATGTTGTAAAGAGTAATCCACCGGCGCTAATTATCGGAAAGACAATAAAACCAGGAAACTGTTCAAGTGCTTTGAGCAAAAAGACTGTTTGCAAGCAATTCGAAAATCCTACAACTGCTCCGATAATAACCTCTGATAAAGAAGAACGGAGCTTGTAAAAATGAATTATAGCTATTGATGCTAGGCTGGCGATGGAGAATGCTACTAAAACAAAGAATGCAATTTCATCAGGGTTCCCATAATATTTAAATGCTTCTTGAGAAGTCCTCGCCAACCCGGCAACTATAAAAAATATCATCATTAGAATAATGATACGAGAGGGAATAATTGAGTTAACGATACGTGTCTTATTCTTTCCAATGAGAAGTAAAGAAAATGTACCAAACCCGATACCCAATGTTTGCCATAAAGACGGTCTTTCATCCCAGAAAAGAATACCGAATACAACAGGCATAAGCATAGCCAATCGAGAGGCAACGGCAGTTAATGCCGCGCCTTTCCAAAATAAAACAGGGATCAATAATAGATATCCAATAAAGTACATAATACCATTTATAGCACCTAATAAAGCGGTGTTGATACTAAAGGTTTTATCGGAAAAGAGAAAAAGTAATGCAGCCAGTAATGCACTCGCAATATAACTTATCGCTCCAACTGTTTTTAACTCTTCGTCGCGATCCTGAACCCAACGAAAAATTAGAATAAAAGAGGAACTGAATATAATATTTAGGAAAAGATAGATCAAGTTACAACTTGGGTAATATACATGGAATTAAAGTGGAATAAATAGCTACGGTTATAAGTTTAATAAAATCAGCGATATAATTGAGACTACGATAATCGTATAAGTAACTGAAATTAATCTTTCCTTAAGAAAGATCCCTGCAAGGCATGCTGTAATTAACAAGGAGCCAGCGCTAGCTCCAGTAAAAACAATAAAACCGGGCAGATATTCAAGGGACTTTAATAGGAAAATGAGTTGAATATTGTTCACCGTACCCAGTGCACTGCCGATTAATATTTCAGGTGTCGTTGGGCGTTGACGACGTAAAACTAAAATAATGAATGAAATAGTGGCCGCAATAATAAAGGCAGTTAAAACATAGACCGACAGTTCATTAGGGTTCCCTAGGTATTTAAAAGCTTCCTGTGCAATCAGAGCACTACCTTCAATTAAAAAAGCGATGGTCATGATGATAGCGATAATTGGTGGAACCTTTTTCCCTGAGATTCCTACTTCGCGTTGTCCAATCAAAACCAAGGACAGTAAGGCAAGCGCAATGCCAAAAAATTGGATTGCAGTCGGTCTTTCTCCCCAAAACACAATACCAGCAAATAAAGGGAGGATCATCGCCAGCCTAGCGACAGCTGAGGTTAATGCAGCTCCTTTCCAGGGGAGAATAAAAATGGTTATAAAGAAGACATTGATATAGCAGATGCCGTTAATCGCACCAAGAATAAATGTGATTTCACTGTAAGTTGAAGGTGGCTTAAAGAGGAATAAAAATAAAGCAATAATGCCGCAGGTGATATAGTTTACAGCTCCGACATTGACGATGTTATGCTTACGATTCTGAGCCCACCTAACAATAACTAAGAAGCACGAACTTAAAACGATATGAAGTATAAGATAGATCAAACTTTGGAAGGAAAAATTATAATTATAACTTGTCTATCTTGCTTTCATCTATTTTTAAATAAAAATATAACAAAGTTGGTTTAACCATAATATATCATGGCAGAGAATTTACCTATATCAGTCTATCACAGTAGACATTTTTAAAAAGCATTTAGTCAATTATTGTTCCTGGCCACTTATACATAGAAATCAAATATTTCTCATCTTGCAGCAATAAATATATATAATGCAATGCCGTTTGATATATTTAAGGGCTTGATTAATTCCTACATCCAACAATTAGGGGTTGATTTTTAACATTATTGATGGGAACTTTCGTGAAGTTCAGTTTTATTCACCGGAGAGGTGGCTGAGTGGCTGAAAGCGCCTCCCTGCTAAGGAGGTAGACTCTCTAAGGGTCTCGAGGGTTCGAATCCCTCCCTCTCCGCCATTTTAAATGGCTGTTATTCACCTGAATCTTATGAATTCAGTAATTCAGTTTAAGGCTAGAATTACAATGGTTGTTACAATAGATTTACCAATATCCAAGGATATCGATGACTGAAATTAATTACATTTCCTGATAGTTTTGGGGACAAGGGATATAAAAATACACATTCGATTAAATCGATAATGCATTGATCTATATGTGACGGTGGGGTCACACACAGACTTTAAAGAGAGAGTGGGTAAAGTTTCAATCTACATCGAGCAGCCAACGGAGCGAACTTGAAAGTTGGTTAATTGTTTCTGGACTCAAATTCTCACGTTGATTAGTCTGTTGCTCATCTTCTCGTTGGCAAAAGTAGGAGTGCATAGCATGTCTCGACAGCTTACTTTCATTTTTAGTTCCCCCATGCCAAAGGTGAGCGTTAAAAACAACAACCGTTCCTGCGGGAGCGATTAATTGTATCTGATCGGGATGCATCGCATAGGTGTCGTCCATTATTTCGCGAGGTTTTTTTTCTTTCTTGTGACTACCAGGTACTATTCTTGTTGCCCCATTCGTTTTATTAAAATCGTCAATTAACCATATAGAATTACAAGCTACTCTTCCATATCCACCAGGTTTTACTGGTTTACCATAATCTTCATGAAGTTTTTGATTTCCAGTTCCAGGCAAAACTTCACGACTATTTAATGAAGAATGCTTAAAATCTTTTTGTATAACATGAGAAATTGCGGCAAGCACCTTTGGTTTAGTAATACAGATTTTGAATATCGGATCTTTATCGATCAGATTATCCAACATTTTACTCCCCTCATTCATTGGGTCTATATTTGCTCCATTTTCATTTTCCAGTTTTACCAATTCATCAAGTCTCGAGGTAAATGTCTTTAACTGGTGAGGGGAAAGAACATCGCGTATAAGTAAATATCCTTGTTCATCAAGAAATATTTGTTCGTCCTCTGTCAATAGGTTGGGTGTGACACAGAGATCAGCCAAAACCTGGTTCATCTTTTTAGAAAAATCCATATTTTCTGCTTATTAGACTAGTTGCTGATTGATGAAGTGGGATAAGGCTGAGTTGTTTTATCTCCTTATTTAAAAAGAGATAAAGTTCTCATTATGTATAATTCAAGGGACTTTTAAATTACATCGTAAGTGCTGCTTCACGCTCAAGAATATCGTCTTCCGCATGGATATCACCTTTATGAACATCAGACAATGGTAGTTCAGGAATGAAGATATAATCGGGGTTTTCGACCTGCTTGCGATGAATCTGAAGCATTTCTTTCCATGTTGATATGAAACCTTGGGGTGTTGGGGGTAGGGCGTGCTTTATAGCATCATGCAGTTTAGGTAAATTAAAAAAAGGCACTGCGGGAAACATGTGATGCTCAATATGGTACTGCATGTTCCAATAAAGTAGTGCTGGTAACCATGAGCAGGTAAATGTGCGGGTGCATAGGCGGTGATCTGGGGTATTGGGAGAAAGTCCGTAATGCTGTGGTTGGCCACACAGAAAACTCAGCCAATTACAATAAAATTTACCGTTGACTAGAATAATTAGAAACCAGTGTCCAGTGACGACAAAAATCGCAGCCAGGACCGCGTGACCAAGAAGTATAGATCTTGCCCAGTTGCGATGTTTTCTACGCAGTTGAGTGTCAGATTCGGGTAAAACGAACTCATACCATTCATTGTCCATTTGTCCGAAAGCGCGCTTCCAATTAAGTTTTAAATTATCCCATATAGTCAATGGATCACATGCAAACAAACGGACCCATAATCGCCAGTCCTTAAATGCGAATTTGGATGGTAGTACCACCTCGCCATCATAGTCGTTATGTGTTGTAACCTGGTGGTGTTTAATGTGGCTGGGTCGAAACCAAACACAATCCCACCATCCGAAAAATGCAAATACTCTAAGGAAAAATTCGTTTAGATATTTCGTCTTAAACGGTGTCCTATGCATTAGTTCATGACATGCTGCACCTCCGAGGAAAGTACAGAAGGTGCCGTGAAAAAACAATGTGGTAAATAGAATAGGGATAGACCAAATCCAAGTATTTCCATTTATTCGTAAAAAAACGAAATACGCTAGTGCTCCTGTCAAGAAACATAAACCCAGGTGTCCAAAAGATTGACGTAGTCCCATCAGATCGCTTCGTTTCGTCAATTCCCTCATCAAAGCAGGGTCAACATTACAACGATACCAATGGATTGTTTTATTTTTGATAAATTTTTGAGTATCACTCATGAAAATTTGTAAATGTTACACTTAACAAAATTAAAATAGTTCAATTTAAAAAATAAAAGATCAATAATAAATTAAATTCTACATACATATTTATTTCATTTGCTTATTATTTAATAAATCAATCAACTTTAGAAGTTAAGATTTCAAATCAATGAGAATTGCCATAGCATTTTACATGCAAGAGACGAGCAGCTTCAGCCCTGTTCGAACAACTTTAGATACATTCAAACTGTGGGGTCTCTATGAAAATGATGAAGTTCTCGAGAAAAGTAAAACTGGATACTTTCGAGGATTTATGGATGCCGCGAAAGAATCAGCTATCGATTGGACTCCAGTGCCAATCATCTACGGTGCGTCAACGGCTAATGGTCCCATTACGGCTGAAACACTTTCCTATTTCGAGGAAAAAATTACCACGGGTATAAAAGCTGCTCAACCGATAGACGCCATGTATTTCGGTTTGCACGGGGCTGCCGAAGCAGAAAATGCCCCCGATTCAGAAGGTTATCTATTAAATAAATTGAGAGAAGTAATTGGAGATGATCTACCATTAGTTATTGCTCTTGATCATCACGCTAACATCACCCGACTGATGATTGATAAGGTGGATGGTCTGGTGGCGCATCGCACCCAACCGCACGATCCCTATGATACCAGCAAAGAGGCTGGACGAATGTTATTTTCTATTCTTAAAGGAAAAATTAAACCAGCCATGGCGTTGAAGAAGATTCCGCTTATCACACACCAGGAGCAATATTTAACGTCAAAAGGGCCAATGAAAATATGGTTTGATCTCGCGCGTGAAATGGAAACCCGCCCCGGAGTTGTATCAACAACGACCTGTCCCATGCAGCCCTGGCTAGATGTCCCAGAAGGTGGCTGGTCGGCAGTGGTCGTAACCGACAATGATCTCCCATTGGCTGAGCGTTTATCCGAAGAATTAGCTGATAAAGCCTGGGAACTAAGGGACGACTTTCTTCATCGCGAAAGCATCCCTGCAGCAGAAGCTGTAAAGCGGGCGGTAGATGCAGAGAGGGGACTGGTTGTGCTTTCCGATACGGGAGACAGTGTCTACGGTGGCGCGCCGGGAGACAGTAATTGTCTTTTAAAAGAAATGCTCACACAGCAAATAACGGTACCTGCGTTTGTGCCGATGGTTGATGCTGAAGTTGTTGAGAAGGCGATTAAAGCCGGAGTCGGCGAAACGATCACTGTAATGATAGGAGGAAAACTCGACACCAGCTTTTACCAGCCGGTGAAGATTACGGCGAAAGTTGCTCGTATTGGTGGGGGAATCATTACCCGGATAAGCAGCGCCCCCGATTCTATTACAACTGAAGCGAACGAAGATTTAGGCGTATCGTTTGATATGGGACGAGCAGTCCTCCTGGAGAGGGGAAGTATCAAAATTGTAGTCAGTGAAGAAGTTGGTATTGGTGGAAATAACCCTATAGTATACGAGCACTTCGGATTGAATCCGGGCGACGCGAAAATGGTAGTGGTTAAAACCGCGAGTAACTGGCAGTCTTTTCAAGAGTATATGTCTGAAGTCATCCGCGCGGACACACCTGGTGCGACGATGTCGAACCTAAAACAGTTTAATTGGAAACACTTGCCCCGACCCATATACCCCCTTGACGAGCTTCCAATATGGCCGATTGAAAATTTAAGTCAGGAGTGAGTGCAAATTCACGAGCTTAGTTAGTTACCGGATTTTATTTTTACCATTACAAAGAGAAAGCTCCACATGAGATTACAATATTTCTTTGTCTAGTTAAAAAATAAGTTCAGTGGAGCATAAGGCTAGGTTACCTCTACCTTCAATAAATGTGTTGTTAATCTGATAAATTGAAAAAAAACTCGTTAATTTGAATAAAGTTTTGATGAAGTTATAATGTAATTTTTCCGTTACCAGGATAAAAAGCATTAATAATATATTGTTGTATACGATCAGTCAGTTCAGATAATGAGGGAGAAATATCAGTTCCTCCACGATAGATACGATGACCAGCATTTTTCACTATGATAAGATCTGCTTTGGCCCCCACATTGTCTGCTTTTTCTTTTAGCCACTGAGAGTTATTTTGCAATCGCTTATCCTTCGTTCCTGTTAAAATTAGAGTTGGAGGTGATATATGATTAAGATAGTTTACGGGGCTTGCCTCGGTATAGCGGTCTGGTACTTCATTAACTTTACCTCCAAATAGATATTCTAAAGTTTTTTTCATTTTTTGTGAAAGTTTATCTCCTGCATTTAATGAATCATTTGCCTGACGGAAAAAGTCAGTAGGAGCAGATAAACTTATGATGAAGGTTACGCGGTATGTATTGTTTTTGGAAAAATCTGATTTTTGCGATAAACCAGCCACAAGGGCTAGCTGTGCACCAGAGGAATGCCCAATGAGTCCAATATTCTGGCGGTCGATTTTATGATCCTTGGCATTACTTCCTAACCAATGCAAGGCATCTTTACAGTCAGTGATGATGTCAGGCATAGCTGTATCTTTATCAGCATTTCTAAAATCTATAGATGCGATTTTAATTTTATTCCTTTCGATTAGTGTGAATAAGGTATGACGAAAGAAATCAATTCTTGTAACATCATTTTTACTACCCCTCGTATAACCGCCTCCATGAAAAAAAAACGACAATGGGAAGATTATAAGAAGGGGGCTCTTTAGCTGAAGAATAGATATTAAGAGTTAGTTCTTTCCCATTGATCTCTTTATAAACAAACTCCTTGTTGTTTATTTTAAATTCCATTTCTGATTGCCCGAAAATGAAATTGTTGGGTAATACAAGTGCTATAGTTATGATAAACTTAGACAGTCTCATGTACGAATTTATAAAATTAAATTACAATCAAATTATGATTGCCATATTTAAGTAAATATTCCTAGGAAATATTGAAGATTTACCTTGTCCTCTAAAGTTGTGACAATGAAATTTTAAACTATGGAGGTGCGGATGACGACTCAATAAATTTATCTCGAGATTCAGGGATTTGGGTAAAAACATAATTTGAGTACGAAAGTGATACATTTTTCATTATAGCATTCAGATTATCTTTAGGATCTGAGCATTCAAAGAATATAAATACAGGCCCGGGTTTTGGCTCTTCAAGTTCCTCTTCATCCTTTGATTCATTATTATCCATTTTATGAATTTCATTTTCACTCTTAGTCGATATTTCGATAGGACGACGCCCAACACGTAAATTATATATTTTACCGTTAAAAAGTTCAAATGTTATCAAGTGTGAGTGATCCTTTGCTGTAATGGCGTCAGGGTTATTCAATTCATATACTTTTGTAAAACGTGCATTTATTAGAGTACTCATAAATCTGGTAATAGAGCTATAATCTAATATTTCATTTTCCGCCAAACCATCAGATAAAAAATCGCTTTCTGCTGTTTCACGTTTTACCTTAAACCCATGTTCATGATTAGAAAAATCTATAGATAATGTGGCAACATCACTTGGTTTAAAAGGCAACATTTGTTTCTCTGGCCAATTATCTACGTTACTATCAAAGTATGATGTAATATCTACAAGGTAGACATCTGCTTCATTATTGAATTGAATAAAGAGACCCCCTGATTGTCCACGTTTTCCGGTCTCTATAGACCAGACCGTTTCCTCATTTACCTTTAATATGATTTTATGCTTACTGAATTCGAGCCTTTCTATTCGTTCTTTCTTACTTGTAACATAACGAAGTATGTCAGCTTTTAGTAAGCTGCTGATAAAGTTGTCTAATTTTGAAAATTCAACAGGGAGAAAGTAATAGCCAGGTAGAACCCAAATTCCTTTATCATTCTTAACAATATGTACCTTTTTTTCATCAGTAATATTTTCTAGGATTATATCTGTTATACCGGTTAAATATTCAGCATTAAGTAACTTTTCACCAACTTTGGTGTTCAATTCAGTTTTATTCGTATCACTCTTGGATAACCAATAGCTAACTAGTGCTATTATCGAGAGAATTAGAATTGATAAAATAAGAGTTTGAATTTTCATCATTCTATTAATTTTTGACGTCTACTCCGTTTCCTGAAAAAATAGAGGCTTAAAAATCCAATTAAGGTGGGGATAGTGATTAAATTGAATAAAACTAATGTCCGATTGAGTTTCTCGATATCTTCACGTAATCGCTTACGAATTTCACGTAATTCACCTCGTGTTTCTGCCTCCTGTATACGGAAGCTTTCTATAGCTTTTCGAACTTCAGGGCTGGCTATAAGATTCTGCTGATCTTGTTGCTGTTCAAGGAGGCCGTTTAGTTTACTTTGCACAACTCCTAGTTTATTCTGTAATTCATCATATCGTATTTGATATCTTTCTTGAGCTTTCATTTCCAATTCACGAACGATAATAAAAGGACGTATGGCCGTACCTTTACCACGCAATGAAATTAAGTCTTCACTCCCGGAAATGAATTCAAGTATGTTGCTGACAAAATTAAGGTTGTCATTCAATGGTCGTATAGATTGTAACCCGAGAAAGCTTAATTGTTCTACACTAAATTGATCGGCCATAAAATCGGAATCTGCAATGAGCATTAAAGTGCTAGAAGATTTACTTTCTTTTAAACTTGGTTCAGTATTAATCTTAATCCCATTTAGAGAATTACTTTTGTTATTTTCCTCATTCTTCAATTCCTCTTCATCATCGGGTTTACCTTCTGGAAAGGCAGTGTTAAATTTTCCATTGATTATCGCAGCTATAACTTTTTCTTCCTTCGTGGGGTTTATTTGTCTAACTAGGGCATCTGGTGGTGTGAAGTTGAGAAGGTTAACATTTAAGGTATCACTTTGTGTGGAGCTTTTAATTAGTGGTATAAGATCTAATCCATTGTCTTCCTTAAGATTGAAACTTCCTGTTTCAATAAGTAACATATTCTTTAGTTGGGCAGTGGGAGGGGAGTCGGTGTTTAATTTGTTAATTGAAAGCCAAGCTGGATAACGTATCGGTTGATTCCCAATTCCAGACTGCACCATCGAAGCATATGAAAGATCAGCAATAAAAGAGCTGGGATCATACTCGATACCCCAGGCTTCGAAAAGACGGGGTAAGTTACTGGAAGTATTGGGGCCACCACCCATCATCATTGCCTGTTGACCAATCTGACTTTTTTGAAAAGTTGATGAAGGATCAATGGCAAGGACAATAGGTCTGCCCGAAAGTAAAAATTGGTCAATAGCATAAGCCATTTTACTGGGTAGGTCTTGAGGATGGATTACAGCAAGCACATCAATACTTTCATCAATCAATCCTGCCTCTTTATCTATTCCTGAAATTTCAAAAAAATTACGTAATTCTTGGACAACAACCCAATCATTGGCTAATTGTTGTTGGGGCATCATATAGCCAGGTTCAACAGATCGGATCAAGGGTAACGAAGAAAGGATACCCAGCCTAGGTAATTGATATTGTTGTACGCGATAAATCGCACGTGAAATATCATATTCAAGAAAAGGTTCGCGCTGAAGATTAAATGCTGGAATAGCTTTTTCTTGATCAGCTTGAATAGCGACGAGTCCAAAGAATAAAGTATTACCATTGCCAAGAGCTTGACCAGAAATCCCTACACGTATCGCTGCTTCCTCTTCTTTGGTGTCTGGTCTGGGATCGATGAACTTAAGTCTAATCGCCCCGTTTGCCGAATTCTCATATTGTTTCAATAATTCTTCGATCCTCGTTGCATAATTTTTAAATAAGATGGGTATCCCTTCAGTGTTTCGACTGAAATAAAATTCAAGGTCAATAGGTTCTTCAATCTTATCTAATAGATCCTGTGTCCCGGATGAAAGAGTGTAGAACTTAGATGAAGTAAAATCAATCTGACCAGGGATAAATGAAGCAATAAAATTGACTAAGACCAATCCAAAAATAAGAAGGATTAAGACTATCCATTGAGTTAATCTATTCATTTTAAAAAAGATGGATGAATTCTAGTGTGATACTTTTAGAATGAACGTTCTAGGGCTAACACATTTAACAATAGACTAAATATTATTAATGAAAGGTAGAAAATAAGATCTGCGATAGTGATTAGTCCTTTAGTCATTGGGTCGAAATGCGTTATAAAGCTGAAATTGGAAAGCGCATCAATAAGCCAGACTGGTATATTAATTGATGTGAGAAGGTTATTGAATACACTCCAGCCGAGAAAAACCAGGATAAGACAAATAATTACACTAAGGACAAAACTTATTACCTGGTTTTTTGTAAGAGCGGAGGTTAATGAACATATACTCAGGAATGCTCCAGCCATAAGAATAGTGCCAAGATAGCCACTTAATATGGGCCCCCAATCAGGATTCCCGAGGTAGCCCACGGTTATTGGCATAGTCAGTGTTAATAATATAGCGAGAGTGATAAATGTCCAACCGGCCAGAAATTTTCCTAAAACTGCTTCTATCGTTGTTACAGGTAACGTTAGTAGTAATTCCCAAGTTCCAGACCTTTTCTCTTCCGCCCATAAGCGCATACCAACTGCGGGGATTAAAAAGAGAAAGACCCATGGCATAAAAATAAAAAATCGATTTAGGCTTGCATCATTAGCTGAAAAAAACTGTCCCACAAACCAGGTAAGTCCGACGGAGGCAATGAGGAAAACGATAAGAAAAACATAGGCCACCGGTGAACGGAAATAACCGAAAAATTCGCGTTTGAAAATAGCATTGATCGTTCGCATAAGAAGTTATTCTAGTAATTAGTTTTGTGTTAGGTCCCCAAAAATTTCATCCATAAGGACGGGGGCTTTCTCTATATTCGCAAGTGACCAATTATTTTTTAAAGTAACATCAAAAATAATATTTATGATATCCTTTCCTCCCTTTGGGATTATGAGGATATCATCACCATTTATCTGTATTTCTTTTACTTCGGGGATTGATTGTATCTCTTCTTTTATCTCTGCCAATTTAGTGTTTCCTAGTTTAATTTCTACAGCATTGTAATGTGGATGGCGTTGGCGCATCTCCTCTGGTTTTTCGTCTATCAGGATTTTCCCTTTATCAATAATGATCACCCTATTACAAATCGATTCCACTTCTTCTAAGATATGAGTTGAAAGTATAATCGATTTTTCTTCCGCCATAGATGCAATTAAATTACGAACCTGTTTTTTTTGATTAGGATCGAGCCCATCAGTAGGTTCATCCATGATGAGACAGGGGGGGTCATGTAGTATAGCCTGGGCGAAACTTACACGTTGTCGAAACCCTTTACTCAAGGTCTCAATAGATTGATTGCGAACATCTCTAAGTTTACATGTTTCAACTACATGTTCTATGACTTCATTTTTTTTATTAGTTGTGTAGGCATCTCGCATTTCTGCAATGAAATTGAGGATTTCTAGGACGGTCATTTCCTGATATAGGGGGCCGTTTTCCGGTAAATATCCAAAAAGTCTTTTTGCCGCGAGAGGTTCTTTTTGAATATCGTTATTGCCAATTCGTGCAGTTCCAGAAGTAGGGGGCAGAAACCCCGTCAACATCTTCATAGTCGTCGATTTTCCTGCACCATTGGGTCCTAAAAATCCAAGAATGTCTCCTTTTTTAACTTGGAAGCTAATATTATCAACTGCACAAATGCTCCCAAAATTTTTTACAAGATTTTCGGCTTCTATCATCAGTATTTTAGAGGTGATGTCATAAGTCTAATAAAGAGTTAGAAAAAAAGATTTTATATGTTCCCAGAAAAAAGATTTTATATTTCAACTCAAATGAAAATTAAATGTGGAATTATTAGAAAATTATATACTAATGAAACTTAGTCTAAGTTCATTTAATTTGTCTAATGATTTTTAATCCTATAAGTATTAAAATATGAAGGTTTAAAGTTAGAGGAAGTTACCTTTATTATTATAATGATTACAATTACCCTTAATAAGTTAACTCGGGTAACCAAGTGACTAGAGGTGGAAATAGAAGAATTAGAATTAGGGTTAGTAGTTGCAAGATAATAAATGGGATAGCTCCACGATAAATATTAGCCAGTTCTATTCCTTTTGGGCATACCCCTTTTACATAAAATAACGCGAAGCCTACAGGTGGAGTAAGAAAAGAAGTTTGCAATGTAACGGCGCAAAGAATAGCAAACCATACAAGTTGTGCGTTCTCCAAATTCATAGTGATACTTTCGAGATTTAGTGAAGTAATAACTGGAGCTAACAGAGGGAGGATGATCAGTGTTATTTCGATCCAATCAAGGAAGAAACCAAGAAGGAAAATGATAAAAAGAATGAGAATAATGAGTGAGTAAGGTGCAATATCTGTTCCTAATAAAAGACCGGAGATGATGTCGTCTCCACCGAGTAGTCTAAGTACGAGTGAAAAGCATGTTGCCCCGATAAAAATCGCAAAAAGAAACCCCATTGTTTTCATTGTTTCAGCTAAAGCTGATGAAAGGATACCGTCTCCGAGTTTACGATTAAAAACAGCAAGAAGAAGTGCTCCGAAAGCACCTAAGCCGCTTGCTTCGGTTGGTGTTGCAATCCCAAAAAAAATTGAGCCTAGAACGAGTAAAATGAGAATCATTGTGGGAATAATTGCCAAGGTCAACTCCCATAATACAGCCCAACTCAGTTCACTGCTGTTAGCCGGTAGAGGTGCGGCTTCAGGTTTAAGTAATGCATAGATTAATATATAGGTTCCATATAAAGTTGAGAGGATAAGGCCCGGGATTACTGCACCCATAAATAGGGCACCAACAGATATCTGTATCTGATCTGCCATAATAATAAGCATTATACTAGGGGGAAGAAGGATCCCTAAGGTCCCTGCTCCGCAAACCGTACCTACAGCCAATTCTTTGCGGTAACCTTGTTTAAGCATGGTGGGTAGTGAAAGAATGCCTAGGAGTACGACCGATGCACCAATAATTCCAGTTGAAGCAGCTAGTAAGACACCGATCAGAGTAACGCTTAACGCGAGTCCCCCGTGTACCCGTCCAAATAGATTTTGTAACGCATGCATTAATTTTTCTGCAACCCCGGATCGATCAAGCATGTGGCCCATAAAAATAAACATCGGCAGTGCTACGAGTACCCAATTATCAAGTAATTGAAAAATACGGTTCACTATAAGTGAGAGTACTTTGAAGTCTAACCCGATAAATGTGCCGCCAAAACGATCAAGACTCATGGCTATTACGGTAAAAATAAAGGATAAGCCACCCAATGCATAGGCTACTTGAACACCAAGGAGCAAAAGTACAATAAACGATACGAAGAGGGCGATAATTAGGAGTATTGAAAGATCCATGAGATCTTAAAAATTAGTTAGCTAGTCTGTAGGATTACTTTTGGTATCTGTAGTTTCATTTCCTGTAGATAACCGAATAATTCTGGCTATTGAGTTAATAATCAGGAGTATGGCTCCAATAGGGATAAAAGCTTTAATTATCCAACGCCATGGAAGGCCTCCAGGTGCCGGTGATTTTTCTCCTAGACGAAATGACTCTTTTGTGAAATCTATGCCTTCTAAGAAAATGAAAATCATTAATGGTATAAGAAGAAAGAGAAGGGAAAATATTTCGATAAGGAATTTAGTGCGAGGCGAAAAATATCGGTGGATAAGATCAACTCGGACATGCGCATCTTCCTTTTGTGCGTAAGCCAAGCTGATCATCACTACCACTCCATATAAGTGCCATTGAAGTTCTGTCAGAGCAATCATATCACGGCTAAAGCAGTAACGAAGGACGATATTAATGATAATAGTTAAGAGGAGTAATACCAATGCCCAAGAGGAAATACGACCAATACGATATACCGTTTTTCCAAGAATCTTGGCAAAGGAATCAATTAATTTTAGCATCTGTAATTTTCTTATTTACTGCGAGGTAGATAAGCTTTTGATCCCCAAGTTGCATATTTTCTTCTGAAATCAGAATAATCATCCCAGACTTTTTTAAAGAAAGAATCGGCGGCCGATTGTTCATTAACGACTTCAAGCCATTTTTCTCTGTAAGCTTCTATTATCTCAGGGGGCCAACTGAGAGTTTCCACTTCATGTTTCAGTTCATTACGTTGAAGAACTGCCGCTTGACTAGCTTCACCGGTGGCAATAGAGTACACAATGGTATCACGGCATGCCATTTCAATGACTATTTGCTGTGTAGATGACAGGCTATTCCAAACATTCTTATTGATAAGTAGCTCAAATGCAGAGGCTTGTTGATGCCAACCGGGGAAATAATTATATTTTGCCAGTTTGTGAAACCCCATATTTTCATCGATAACCGGCATTGAAAACTCAGTTGCATCGATGACCTTCTTTTCTAAGGCGGGAAAAATCTCTCCACCCGGAAGAATATTTACCGAAACTCCCATTTTTTGCATAACTAGACCACCGAGGCCAAAAAAACGCATTTTTAATCCATTTAGGTCTTCTACCGTTTCAATTTTTTTCTTAAACCAACCAGATGATTCTGGAGGAATAATCGCCATTAAAAGAACTTTTACGTTGAATTCAGAGCGGTCATACATTTCTTGGTATAATTTCATTCCATTTCCAGCGAGAAACCAGGCGAGGTATTCGCTTGTGTCTGGACCAAAAGGGACAGCTGAAAAGAGTGGGGCGGCTGGCATCATACCCATCCAGAAAGCTGGTGTAGAATAACCTGCTTCAATTTTACCCGAAGAGACCGCATCGAGGACTTCCATGGGCCCGACAAGTTTCCCTGGATCAAATAGTTTAAATTTAATATTTCCTGCACTTGCCAGTTCGACACGTTTAGCTAGATAGACGATGTTATCTCCAAGAATTGGTATGTTTGTGCCATAAAAACAAGTGAGTTTTAATTGTGCGTTCCGAGCCGTGTTGGCAGTCTTACTTTTGGGTTCTGAGTTAACGTTACCACAGCCAGTAATGGCAGGAACAATTAAAAAAGGTAGGAGGAAAAAGATAGTATTCTTTTTGAGTTTATCTAACATTATTAAGAAGACGAAGTTGAATTATCTCTATAAATGTATTTCTTTGGTTTTATTGATCGAATGGAATACCCGTTTTTTCAGCTATATCTCTCAAATCTTCGACAACTGGTAAAACAAGAGGAATGCCCTCTTTTCTTCGGATCTGTTCTTGTTCACGTTCAGGATCTCCAGGGATTAAAGGGCCCTGGGTCCCAGGTGCTGGTTTAGTGGCACGAAAAACACGAATATAGTCGTCAATCTGTTTCTTAAAATCAAGAGGATTAATAAATGCGTCAATACGCATAGCGCCAAAAAAATGACCGATCCCTTTTCCTACACTACGTCGCGGCATTTCTTGATTGACAACAAAAGGTATAGCAAATGGCCCCCAGTTTGCGCCACTTAGAACACAAGAAAGTACATCAACCATAACTGCTAGGCAATACCCTTTATGACCACCGCGATCACGATCCGAACCTAAGGGTAATAGTGCTCCTTCATTTAGCATTTCTGATGGTTGAAGGGCTACGTTTCCTTCTCGATCGATGGCCCAACCTTGAGGAATAGGACGTTTTTTACGCATCGCTATTTCAACTTTACCCATTGCTACTACACAGGTAGCCATGTCAATAACAATGGGTGGTTCTTCGTGTCCAGGAAAAGCAATGGCCAAAGGATTAGTACCTAGCATACGTTCGGCACCCCATAATGGTGTTACAAGACTACTCGAGTTTGTCATCGACCATCCGATCATATCATGCTCCAACGCTTTTAATGGGTAGTAACCAGCTATACCGTAATGATTCGTATTACTTACACTTACCCAGCCTGTACCTGATTCATCAGCTTTATTTAGGGCAATAAGATTACTTTTAGGTCCAACCACTAAACCAAGACCATTATCACCATCCACAGTTGCAGTACTGGCTGATTCACGTAAAAGTTTTAAATTGGGTTTAGGGTTAATTCTCCCTTGTTTTAATAGTCCATAATAAGAATGAAGGCGTGCAACTCCGTGTGAATCGATCCCACGAAGATCACTAGTAGCAAGTACTTCTGATGCTAAAAGAGCATCATTTTTTGGAATATCCATGTACTTGAATACACGGACTACAAATTCTGTTAATTGTTCAATTGGATAGATGATAGTTTCAACGTAATTCATTATTGGTTTGGTGTTTTCATTATGGTTAAAAACGTTTGCTAATTAATTCAACGATATGCTTACCAATATTAAGGCTGTCTCTTATACACATCT
>PNEW01000018.1 GCA_002922725.1 Verrucomicrobia bacterium Opi.OSU.00C
AATACATCATGCGATGATGATTCATCTAGCAGGAGCAAATACTTCAACAACACGTACGCGTAAGGCAATCGGGATGATTTATTATTCTCAAAATGCAAAAGTAGATCATGAAGCAAAAGCAGTCCATCAACATAAAGTAACAGAGAATCTTAAATCAACAGGAAGAATTTGATTAAGGGGAACACATCACTGAAATAAACAAAAAGGTAGTAGAGCAAAACGAAGTTTGTAGTCAGTGGTAATCTAGAATTGATAGGCTCTTATTTAACCTGACCTTATAGCGGATTATTAAGACTCCATTGAGTCTTAGGAGGGAAAGAGTCTCCACCTCGAGCGCCGTTATATAAGACGTCGTTACATACAAACCAATCCATTAATCGACCTATCAATCGAAATTTCACATCGCTAAATCTTAGATCATTCCATAAATTATTACTTTCGGTGGGATCATTCTCCATATCATATAGTTCCCCATCTAATTCTTTATTATCACCGAGTAAATTGTGGTAAACATTCAGTTTATACCTTTCATCCCTGAACATCGTAGCATTTATAGGTGGATCCCAATAAAGCTTGCTATCATCTATCCCCGAAGTCCGGTACATGCATACAGCGTGATCCCTACGTTTCCGGTATGCGGCCTTATCTTGAATGAGAGAAATTAGATCCATAGAGTCGGGCATCAAGTCATCTAGTTCAACTTGCCCAAAACCAGCTTGGGTGAGTATGGTTCCGGCAATATCATGTAGCTGAACTAGATCCTTTATCCGTTTCCCGCCTCCAATTTTTTTTGGATAGCGTATGATAAGAGGAACTTTACTGCAGGCGTCGTAGAAGAAAGCGCCTTTAGCTAAAAGTTCGTGATCGCCAATCATATCCCCATGATCGCTACCGAAAATAACGAGGGTATCTTCTTTAAGACCTTCCTTTTCTAAGACCTCTAATACTCGACCGACTTCACGGTCGATGAATGCAATCGATGCATAGTACCCTTCTCGCATCTGATGAATCTCGTCTTGCGTATAGTTTGAGATTCCACCCAAATAGCTATGATAATGTTCTCTTTGAATACCTTCGGGACCGGAAGTTGTCTGCCCCTCATGAATAATTGGAGGGGGTAATTTACTTTGATCTACCTGCTCAAACATTGAGCTGGGGTAATCGCTATAAGGGTCATGAGGGTCAACGACACTCATATAGCAGAAGAAAGGTTTATCCTTATTACGATTTTTAAGGAAGTCAATTGTTCCTTCTGCCGCCCAACGCGTAAAGTGTACCTCTTCTGGAATATTCCCGACCTTTCTCCCCTGCTCTTTTAATTGATTATAAAATTCAGGATGATTTTTTCTGAGCCATGTTCCATAACTATTAAATTTACCAGTTACATTAAAAGGAGTCATTGCAGATTCAAATACATCAAAGCCGGTTTTTGGATGACGAACTTCCCGTTCGTGGCTTCTTCCACTTACATGCAATTTGCCAAATAAAGCCGTATTGTAATTTTTTTTCCTTAAGGTGTTTCGGGAATAAAGAAAATTCTTCAGAAAGATTATTGTGTACTTGGTAGACACCGTGCCCCGGCAGTGGTTTTCCCGTCAAGATGCTCGCTCTGCTGGGAGTGCATACAGGGTTATCACAGTAACAATTTTCAAACAATGCACCTTCTTTAGCAAGTCGATCGAGGTGTGGTGTAGATATGGCATTAAAGCCATAACATCCCAGGGAATCAGAGCGTTGTTGATCAGTAAAAATAAGAAGAACGTTTGGCTGTTTCATGATATGTTTTTTAAATATTAAGATTTAATAAGATGCGGCATCTGTTAAGTGTTGTGAAAGCTATAAATATGAGAAGAAACTACAAATAGCGTAAATAAGTCATTTTTGTTATATTTTCCCATCTAATAATAAACTAAGTTATTCACAGAACCTAATATTAACTTAATAAAACTTAAAGCCATCTTACAATAAATCATACGTATCTAAAATATGAAAAGCTTATCAATTTTATCTGCTAAGATTTAAATAGGTATTTAACTTTTGAACATTTAAGGTAACGGTTGGGTTGTAATTTATTAAATTAATAGAAGGGGACGCAAATTTAAGTAAGATGTCTTTTTATAGGTAAAAAAATAAGATATTTATCCATTTATTCTGGGAATTAAGCTTTAACAGAAAAAAATTTATTCTAATTTATAATTATGGCCGGCTTACGTTGCTTTTACCATTATAAAGGACAGAAACTACCGAATCAAATAATACTTAGCGAAACCGAGAGTAATCATTTGATTAAAGTGAGACGGGCGCAAATCAATGATCTTGTATCCATATTTGATGGAAAGGGTAATGAATGGGAATGCCGCCTTTACTTGGCCAATTCTAAGAAAGCGGTATTGAAAGTAAGATCCCATCACATTGAGACTGTTTCACCCAGCGAAATTACACTTGCTCAAGGTTTACCGAAAGGAAAGACAATGGACACTATAGTACAAAAGGCAGTTGAATTAGGAGCGCATAAAATTGTTCCGCTTGTCACTGCAAATAGTGAATTTCGTGTAAGTAAAGATCGCGCTAAAGAGAAGGTAAAAAAGTGGTATAATGTAGCGATTGAAGCTTGTAAGCAATCCGGCAACAGTTTTCTACCTGAGATTGATCCTATAATACCCATCAGTTTGTTCTGCAAATCCTTACAGAAACCAGCTTTAAAATTTATAGCAAGTTTATCTGACCGAGCAGTAAGTCTTAGCCAGGCATTAAGAGAGCAAAAAAATGAAAATAATTTGTTCTCACGGCCTACGATCATACTTGTTGGTCCAGAAGGTGATTATACCTCTAAAGAGCACGACCTCGCTTGTAAAAATGGGTTTATCCCGATTACTTTAGGAAAAAGCGTATTGCGCTCAGATACAGCTGCCATTGTTGCCCTTGCCCTACTGAATAACGAGTTGCATAGAGAAAAATAACCAATGATTGAACTGATGATTAAATAAGGAAATAGAATAGTATTATAAAAGATGAAAAAGGATTCTCCTTATTCTCATACACCCTTATTCTCATACACACCGGATTGTTGATTGTCAAAAAAAGTGGTTGGTTCATTTTCGATTCGTGTAAGCCAATAACGAGAATCAAAATGTTGATTATCAGTTAGAAAACGCCAAAGTTTTATTCGTAATACTTGTTCTATGCGTCCTTCTACACCTGTCCAGGGCTGTGATTTCATAAGAATTTGGTCAATTTCAGGGTCATTTAAATCGTCAGTATTCCAGAGGTTGATCTGGCGAACTGTAGGATTGAGTCGAAGTTTTAACATAAAGCGCAATTTGCGTGAACGATTTGGTTGTGCGCAATGCCAAATGTTGTGGTGAGTGACAAAGAGGGAACCGGCTTTACATACAATAGGTAATTGGCCAACAATATTTTGATAACGGCTGATCTCCGATTCCTGGACTTTGCGGAAGTGACTTCCTGGAAGAATTAATGTCCCTCCCATCTGACGTGGTGTATCTTGAGGGAAAAAGAAAAGCTGAATATCAAAGTGTTTAGTTCGCGTATCGATAATGGAATCGGCATGCCAATTTTGTGCTTCAAGTTTACCTGGTTCAACACGATGAGGGAAATGGTGATCGTAGCGGGGATTCGGTCCAACTAGGCTCTGAATAATCCCTTCCACTTTTGGAAGACGAAATATATCACCGAGCACATTATTCGTCCATATCTCACTGAAAGGTTTACCGCTTGTAAGCCACCATTTATGGTTTGGGTTTTTTTTTAATTCTTTAAATACTTTATCGCTAAGCTTTTTCGGAATGATTTTATCAAAACGAAGGTAGCCTTCATTTACAAATGAGGCCATTTGTTTACTCGTCAGCAAATATTTTTTTTCAACCATCGGTAGGAGTAATTTTTTCCAAGACGTGTTCAAATTTTAAGTAACCGGTTGAATATTCTGTGCCTGGCTGAAATGATTGTATTGGAGATATTTGAATAACACGCCATCCATCTTTCATCGCGTCGAATACAGATTCATAGGGCGGTTCATCACTATCGCCAGTAACCATTTTTTTGTTTTCCGTTGCATCAAAAAACGACCAAGCCACGATCTCACTATCCAGTGCAGAACCTCCTGAGTAAAGGATAAGAATTTTTTGTTTGAGTGGAGAAACTTCCGTATTATTTTTACTCATGAAAAGTTTGCAAATTTCTGCTATTCGATAACAAGAACAGAAGATTAAATTATTTCAATATATTTAAAAAAGAATAGTCAGTCTGGGGCTAATTATTTTCCCATTGATATTTTGTCCCCCGGAAATAAAGGAAGGATTCTCTGACTGGAAGATCGACGATAATCTGTCTGACATCTTGAGCAATCTCAATATCACGGTATACATCATAAAGACTTGTCTTTTGTGGGAAGTTAAGCGACCGCTGGCCAGCAGTTGCAGTGTGTAACGCGATAAATGAATTATTAGCGTAGAGTACATCATCGTTAATATTATAAATATGTACCCCTGCATTTGTCGCGATGCCACGAAGGACTGCGGATGATATTTGAGGAGCAGCAGAATAGTAGACCTGCACACCGGCAATATTTTTTGTTATTAACCCAGGAAGATCATGACCATATAACAAGCCTAGTACTTCTGCCGATGGATCGTCTCCGTAAAAGACTGGCCCCACAAGATTTCTTGCTCCTCCTTCTTGCACTCCATATGTCATATCTTTTTCCACACCTGGTAAATAATCGGACCCTTTGCTATTAATAATCACCTGAAGCTGACTTTCCCCTTCGAGGGTAGCAAGCTGCATTCCCGTCAAATAGAAGCAACTCTTTACATCTAATGTCTTGTGGTTGACATAACCAGGAGCGTAGACCCAAAGCAAAGCCTTAGCACCTCTTTCTGGCAATCTACTGATCATTGTTTTTTGCTTTTCTGTTACATGGAAGGCGTTCAAAAAGATATATAATTTATAAGGGCGAGCGAGTGAAAGATCATCCTGTAGAATATAATCGAATGGTGCACCAATTTTTCCTAAAGGTAGCATTTGGTAATAGAGAAGAGGGATGGAGAGTCGTTTGTCGTTCCGCATCATTAAATTACTATATTCATCAACAACAACCGCAATTTCCGCTGACGATCGTCGATCGAAATTAATACTTTTTTCACCGATAACGTTGAGTCTTTCAATAAGCTTAATTACTCGTTCGGAATTATAATATTCCCCTGTTTGATCGAACCACCAGGCCCCTGTAGCATGGGTGAGTTCATTGCTTAGCTGTCTTAACTGAGCAGATGTTGATTCTTGATAATTTCTTGTCCGTCCATAACCAGCGGTTATAGGCAAAAGGTGAGTACGATAATCATTCTCGTCTATCCACAATTTGCCGTGAAGACGAATCGAAGACTGAAGTGACATAAAAACACTATATCCAGAACCAACTTCTCGATATTCATATTGGGTAGGAGAAGATAAAAAATCAACATTCGGTGATTCGAGCAACTCCGATAGCGCAAAATGACCCTGTTCTTGGAAAGAATCAAAAACGCGTTGGTATTGTCCACGTACGTGCAACGTGTAACCATAACAAAATCCGACTAAGCTTTCATAATTACAAGCCTCCTTAGCTACTTTTGCAACATACTTGATCGCATCCTGAACAATCCAGGAGTGAAATTCCATGTAATCGATAATATGTTTGCTTTTCATTGGGTCGCGGAAGATAAAATAATCACCTGTAGCTCGTTCTTCCATTGAGGGTATGGAAGCAGTCTTAAAAGTAATTTTTCGATTATTCCACGCTTTGCGAAGTTTGCGTTTTGATTTGTATTTTTCTTTTAGCCATTTGCGGTAAGCTTTGAGTTGTGAAACACTGAAATCAGAAGCCGGGCCATGCGCAAAATTCCATTGCAGCCATTCGGCAGTGCTTCCTGCTGCAAGATGATAGCCGATAATATTTTTTGCGTAAGGTTGTGCACGAATATGCTTAATGAGATTTTCAAGATTTTCAGCTGCGGCATTTCGCCATTTGTCTGAAGAAAAAGAGGGAACTTTTAAATTCTGGTTCTTCAGCATTATAGGTACTTGGCTTTCATCATCGAAGACAACCAGTTCATCATTATATTCGCTGTCCCACCAGTGAGGAGTAAATCCGATAAAAATCCGAGGGATAATGTAAGCCTTACTATTAGCGTTAATGATGGCATTCAATTGTTGGTCAATAGCGGAGTAATCATAGGTGGGCGCAGTGGATTGAGTCTTAGGGGTAAGACAGTAAGAATATAAATCATCAGTATTGAAGGAAACAAGATCGACACCAATATTCCCAAACTGGGAAAATCGTTCCGGTATAAACCGACCTCCCATCATATAACATAATGCTGCGTTGGGTACCCCATTAATAAATAAAGTTGGAGTCCCCATATGTGAGCGAATCTCAGCATGGGTTCGCTCCTCAGCGAAAAGAAAATTAAAAGGCAATATCAAGGCAAGGGGAAGAATTGCCTTAAGCCTGAAAGTTTCCACCAAAAATGAAATCATTTAAAACTATATCCTGACTTCCTGTATTATACACATGTATCAATAACAATAAGAACATTTGAGATAGGGAAAAATATTAATTACGAGGTCAATTGTTCTCTACCTCCGACGCTCTCAGCCTCTAGTAATTAATTTTTTATACTTAGATTATTTATCTTCAGTGTTTTCAGAAAACGAGAATGATTTTTCCATTTCTACATTCCAGAATCGCCCTTTTAGTTTTACAGGCTCAAACTTCATTTTTAATGAGGCTATGAGCGCATTGAGGGTAAACTTTTCGTGGTCTGTAGACATGATTTGCGGGTTTATCACATAACCATCTTTGTCAATAATGAATTTTACCTGAGCTTCACCTTCGATACCACTGTCTATTAGTTCTTCTGGGTAAATTGGAATTACCGTGTTTATTGGAACGGGAGAGGTGTCTAGCTCATCAGCTTTAATAATCCTCCCTTTAACTTTAATGAAAACTTCTCTACCAACTTTAATTTCAGCCAATTCTTCTACAGAGAGAGTGAATTTAAAACGCTGCTGTACTTGTTTGGAAATGATTTCCCCATTTTTACGAGCCGGAATAAATTGCCATTGTCTGAGCGCATCAATTGATGCAATTCCAAAAGATTCATGAGTTGCTGATATGACCTCAGAATCAACTACGCTACCCTGCTTATTGATTGTAAATTTTATAAGTGCATGACCCACAATGCCTTGGCTACGAAGATTATCTGGATAATCAGGTCTATACGTCCGAGTCGGTATTGGATGAGAATCTCCTATCCCGTCTTTACCTTGTATAATTGAACCCTTAGTTAAAAAGAGTATTAACAGGATGACAATTACGCCCGAAAAATTTAATGGCCGTGATAATAGAAAATAAGATTTCATAGATAGAATTATATAAAGATTGCACATTTTAGAGAATTTACCGTCAAATTTAAATTACATTAGGTAATGAAACAGACACAAGGACTAAATAGTAATTCAATCTGCCAATTTTAAATAATTAAACCAATTTTCCCTATGGGCGTAATAGAACAATTTAATTTGAATGGTAAAGTCGCTTTAATTTCAGGTGGCAATAGAGGGTTAGGATATGAAATGGCAAAAGCTTTGGGTGAAGCAGGAGCAGATCTCGCTATCACAGCCCGCGATTCCCATCGCAACAAAGAAGCTGCAGATAAATTACAGGATATTGATAGGGTCAAATGTATTAGTTTAACCTGCGATGTCACTGATGAAAAAGAGGTATCTGAAACAGTAGAAAAAACATTTGATGAATATGGAAGAATAGATATATTAATTAATAGTGCGGGTATAAATATTCGAGGACCTATTAACAAGCTCACCCCCAATGAATTTCGCAAAGTTCAAGAAGTGAATGTTACTGGAACCTGGTTGATGTGCCAGGCTACTGCTCCATTCATGAGAAAAAATAATTATGGGAGAGTAATTAATATAGGTTCTACTCTGTCACTTATAGCTTTCCCTGATAGAACACCTTACGCTACGAGTAAAGGAGCTGTACTCAATCTCACACGAGCGTTAGCCATGGAGTGGGCCACCTCTGGAATCAGGGTGAATGCAATTCTTCCTGGAGCTTTTGCAACGGAGATGAATACCGTGCTTCTTAATGATCCAGAAAAGTGTAAAGCATTTTTATCAAACGTACCCATGGGAAGATGGGGTGAATTATATGAAATTGGTGGCATCGCTCTTTTCCTTGCTAGCGATGCTGCCAGTTATGTTACCGGTGCCAGTTTTGTCATTGATGGTGGTTGGACAGCTCAATAACTAAAATGAATAATACTCAAATACAAAATGAATATAGTTTTTCAATCCGTTCCATAAGGGATGGTATTATTGCAATTGATTTTAGAGAGGATTCCTTACAAACAACTCGATCCTTCCTTATTCCTAATGCTAATGGCGAAGTGCTGCCAGTTTTACAGTCACAAGGTGAAAAACAGTTGGCAACGACTGATACCCACGATATTTTAATTTCCGAGAGTTCGATAATAATTCAAAGAAAAATAGACAGTGAAATTATATGTGAATTTGTAAGGCCTTCATCTGAGTCGGTTGTCATTAAGTGTGATCTTAGTTTTCCCTTTTACGGCATTGGTGCTAATAATTGGAGTGAGTCCATTGATCGACGGGGGAAAAAATATTCAGTCCACCACCGTGTAACCCAACAAGGAAACAATCATATGCCCTGGGTTTTATCCTCCCATGGATTTGGATTATTTTTTGATAGCACGTATCCGATGAGCATTAACCTTGAAAATAAATTTACAGTTGAAGGTAAGAAGATCCGAAGCATCTATTTTATTGACGGGCCAACTCCTGCATTGGCTTTGAAAAAATATGTAAAGTTGTCAGGTCTCCCCCCTATGCATCCGGCTTGGGCATTGGGGTATGAGCAAAGCTCACGTACTTGGTTAAACCCGGGTGAAGTGGATTTTGTTACAGCTTATTTTCGGAAGAAACATATTCCCTGTGATGGATTTGTTTTTTTAAGTACTTATAATGGAAAAGGTGCTCTCGGAAAATGGGGAAGAGGTGCTCATGCGGATTATCTCGAAGGGTACCAGGGGTGGAATAAATTTCAAGATTACAGCAATTACAATCCTTCGCTGTTTCCTCAGGGGAAAATAGACATCCAAAAACTAACTGAGAATGGATTTCACCTTATAGTCCATAATTATTTTGAAGGTGACTTCACTGACCCTGATGATCTGGAAAGTATTTGGGGTGAGCAAAAATTTCTTATTGAAGATGGTTGGGAAGGTTGGTGGTTGGACGGCACGGAAACCGTATCTCCTCCCAGACTTACCCACATTCCACACCGTGGTAGGGATGTGGATTTACTTACTGAGGACTTTAAGGATGAATATGACAATATCTGGGCGGTGCTGCGAGCAAAGGGTTTTTATGAACGACAACGCAGGGATTTTCCTGATAAACGGGTTTATATTCTGAATCGGGCAGCTTTTTCGGGAATGCAGCGGTACGCAGTGGGAGTGAATCAGGGTGATTACTGGGCTACTTGGAAATTAATGCAATTGCAAACCCATTGGCTTTTACATCATGGAACATCCGGCATTTTCATGCCTGAAGCGGACATCGGCGGCCATTATGCACACGAGGAACTTGATGATGAACTCTGTATCCGCTGGGCTTTTTTAGGTGCCTTTACTCCAATCATGCGTTCACATGGACATAATTGGCGATGCAAATTACCCTGGGGTTTTGGACCACAGCATGAAAAATTATTTATCTCATTTATTAGGTTACGTGTTTCACTTTTCCCTTACAATTATACACTAATGCATCAAGCTAATAGGGATGGTTATCCCATGATGCGCGCCATGGGATTAGAATTCCCTAATGACTGTTATATGCGTTCACTTGGGAATCAGTTTATGTGGGGGCCATCCATACTTGTTGCTCCAGTATATGAGAAAGGTGCACATACAAGGAAGGTATATTTACCTGAAGGTAATTGGGTACATTATTGGTCTTTGAAGTGTTATAATGCAATTAAACCCAGTGCGAGCCCGAATTTCGATGATAGCCATGCCCAATTTGAAAAGCAAGGGGAAGAACTACGACTTGATTTTAATATAGATGCCCCCTGTGGGCGGGACCCTTTGTTTATGAAAGCGGGCAGTATAATTCCCTGCCGAGAACCTACAGATACTATTCCTTTGCATGGTGAATCGGACCTGATCTTATGGGTTCTTCCCTACAATCAAGAAACAGAGTTCGAACTTTATGATGATGACCGAAGAACTTATAAATATGAGAAAGGTGAATATTCGACACAAATATTTTCATTAACTGCCTTGGATGATTTAGGGACATTTTCTCTTACGATTGGAAAAATAAAAGGTGATTACGATGGAATAGTTCGGAAGAAATCTTATACTTTAGTAATTCCTAAGTCGTTGGTGTTAATCAATAATGTTTCTGTAAATGGCGATTTACTCCCGGTTGAAAAAATTCTTGATGATGAAAAATCATTAAAAATTGAACCCCGAGGAATAGAACATGGCTACTCTTTGCAACCGAAGTTTATTCATGAAGGTGCTTTGTCTGTAGCGCCTTTACTTCGTGATGCTCCATCTTGTCTTGAAGATGAAAATAAATATGTTATCAGATTATCTCCTAGCAAAGAACCGCTCATAATCAGTTTCACGGGATAATTTTACTGGAGCGATTCTCTTCTTTTGCCGTCTAGATTCTTATGCTATTAAGCTTGTGTGTCGATAGCCATAAAGTTGTCCGTCGTATTACCTAGAAAAATAACGAGATTAGTTCTGGTCTAGGATTATCTCTTGAAATTAAATATTAATACTTACTTTTGTGTGCAGTAATACGCTCACGATCCTGCGCAGTGAGATGAGGTTGAACTTTCTCTGCAAATTCGGTAACGGAATCCTCAATTGATGCGTTACTGGTATCGAGGGTGATCGTAGGACCCAATGTTGATCTCGCTACTCCTTCTTCAAACAAGCGAAGAACTTCATTGATATCCTGTTCTTGCATAACCATGTTCTCGCGATTGTGTTCCTTCATCCGTTCCCTGAGCACCTCTGGTTCTGCCTTTAGATGAACAATGATTACAGGATCTGAATTGACCTCTTTGATTAATCCTTCGATGTGATCAAAATGGAATTCCCTTCTATTGAAAAATTCACCGGGTAGCCCATATTCGAAATAAAGCGGGGCATAGACTCCATCTTCGATATGTAAGCCGATGTCCAGATTATCTACCGCGCGGTAATGTTGGACATGATAGTGGAGACTATAGCGAGAGTACATTTCTTTGAGCTTGGGAGACAGGGCAAGAATCATCTTTTGCTCTTCCGGTGTCGTATCATCGGGGTGTCCCGAGACACGTGGATACTTAAAATGATCGTGAATGTGCGTAAAACCGCATCCCATTTCTTTCTCTTTCCATTTATGGAAAGCATTAGCTAAAGTAGTAGTTCCAGTAAACTCGGCCCCGACAATTAATAGTTTCATAATATATTTTATCTCATATAGGTTAAAATAAATAATTATTTACTTTCAGCAATTTTATTTGCAAGACCACAAATTGCATCGGCGGCTACTTCCACATCTGCTTCAGAAAGTCCCAGATAAGGAATTGCACGAATAATCGTTCGTTCTGGGGTACTGACCCGTACTCCGTGTTCATGAAGTAGACGATTGGCGAATTCTTTCGACGAGAGACCGGTTCCTTTCACACTAAATCTGCACATGTTAGTTTCCACTACCAGAGGGTCTACAGTTATGCCCGGTGCAGAGGTAATGCGTGAAGCTAAAAGTTTTGCATTTCGATGATCTTCAGCTAACCGGTCGACATTATGTTCAAGAGCATATATCCCAGCCGCAGCAATAATACCCGCTTGCCTCATAGCTCCACCGAGTCGCTGTTTCCACTGCCAAGCTTCGTGAATAAATGCCTTGGATCCAGCTAATGCAGCACCGATCGGTGCTCCTAATCCTTTACTAAAATCGATCCAGACAGAATCAAAAAAAGCTGCGTATTCAGATGCAGCTATGCCTGTGGCAACCGTAGCATTCATGAGTCGGGCCCCATCCATATGACAGTAAGCACCATACTCACGTACCTTCAAGCAAACTGACTTCATTTGTTCTATAGGCCAGATACACCCACCCGGGCGATTCGTTGTTTGTTCGATTGAAACGACCTGGATAGGAGATTGATAGCGACTTTCTGGTTGAATAGCTTCGTCAACCTGTTCGGCTGTGAACTGGCCATTCTTACCGTCAATGGGGTAGAGGACCGCCCCTGCGAGGACCGCAGAGCCTCCTGCTTCTGAAATGAGAGGATGTGCTGACCGGTCGAGAAGAATAAAGTTACCTGGCCGACAGTGGACGGCGAGTGCAATTTGATTACACATCGTCCCGGAGGGAAGAAATAATGCCGCTTCTTTGCCCAATAATTCTGCGACCATTTCCTGTAATTTATTAACCGTCGGATCCTCACCTCTTTGTTCATCGCCAACTTCTGCGGCACACATAAATTCACGCATTTCCTTAGTCGGTTTTGTTACGGTATCACTGTAAAGATCTATGCGCACTGACGTCATTTCTGTTATCCTTAGGTTAAGTTAGCTGACGAATTTTTAATAAAATTTATTACAAGGCGATTATTTTATTGATAGGCTCCCTGGCAAGCAGCGGTTAATAAAATGCTGCTATTCATTCATGGGGTGACGGAATGGGATAGTTTATCCTATAGGCGCAACTTCGGGATCAACTTTTTTCGCTGCGAAATTGAAGAAACCTATCTCAGTAAGGTCTTTTTCGAGTTTACTTTACTGTTCTGAGGTGATGGGTTGAAGAGGAGGACGTGCCGGCCCACAATCCACATCCAGTAATTTCATTATGGCTTTCATCGCTGTATGTCCAGATGAACAAGAATGTCCCATAACCTGATACATTTTCATCGCGTCTAGTTGTTTTTTGCGAGCGGTATCTAAATCACCTCGATTGAAATTGTCGATGATTTCATTGTATAAAGGACCTGCAAAATTGTAGCCCCCACCTATTGAGCCTTTACCGCCTAATACTAAACTGCATAATAAAAATGTATCAATACCAAAGAGAACGTCATACTTTCCATCATCAAACTCACGACAAAGCTGATATTCCATCATATTTGGTGATGTGAATTTAATGCCGCATAAATTGGGTAATCTGCCACGAGCGGCTCTCAGGAAATCAATGATATTAATAGATACTCCTGTTGCACCTGGAATATGGTAATAATAGAAGGGTAGGTTAGGCGCGGATGCAGCAATCTGGGCACAATAGTCGACAAGTGCATCTGCATTGTTTGGTTTGAAGAAAGTAGGACTGTGGGCTCCAATTCCCCAGGCACCAGCTTTCTGTGCTTGTGCAGCGAGCGCTTGTGCAGCGACTAAACTATTATGCCCAACATGGACCAGAACTGAAAAATCTTCTGGTGCGACTTCAACCCAACGAGTGGTAATTGCCATGCGTTCTTCAGTTGTTAAGGATAAACTTTCTCCCGACGTTCCGCATATGAATGCCCCTTTAATACCATTGTCTTTGAAAAACGCAGCAAGGGTCTCAATCCGATCGAGGTTGACACTGTAGTCAGCATTGAAAGGAGTTATAGAAGGGACAATAAGTCCATTGAGTTCATTTTTCATTTTTTAACAATTGGCTATTAGTATTAGATTGCAGTATAAGGACATTAGAATTCATAAACTACTCTTCATATTGGAATAATTGCAATACATGCTTTATAATTATTACCCACTGATTGCAAAAGATATTTCGTTTTTGCTTTAATTCTGTCAATATGTCTATCCCAAACGCGATAAAAGCTAGCCTTTGGCCAGTAGGGGTTTTTCTCCTTTCGAGCTTTTTTTATGTTATTTCTTTTCCCCCATGGGATATAGCTGAAGGAGCTTATCTATTTGCGATACCTTTTCTCTTCTGGATTTTTTACAAACCTGGATTCAAGGTTTATCTCATCACATCGGTAATTACCTGTTGCGTTACTTGGATCTTAATGATTTGGTGGTTACGCCACATTACCTATTTAGGAACGGTATCGTTGGCTATTTATCTAGGGCTTTTTAATGTCTCCTGGTTTGTTGTCGCATGGTGGGCTATTCCTCGATTAATTGATCGACTATTTTGGTATCGCTTGTCAGGCCTAATTGGACTCTCCTCATTATGGGTCTTACTCGAATACCTCCGCACCTTTCTCTTAACTGGATTTCCCTGGCTACCGCTGGCAGTTAGCCAATGGAATCGTCCTGCCCTGCTCCAGATAATTTCTTATACTGGTTTTTATGGTATTTCTTTTATTCTTATTTTCTTTAATCTTGGCATAGCTTTATATTTACGGCATCTGATATTCAAGAATCATCGGGGGCGAACTTGGTATGAACGTATTTGTCCAGAGTTTTATCTATCCATCGCTTTACTTCTTACAGCAGCTAGCGGAGTAGTCTGGACTGGGACTTTTACTCAGGATCGGAGCAAAAGCTTTCGAGCTGCTGCCATACAGCCTTATATAAAACCATCAATAAAGTGGATTAGTGAGGAAGCTCATTCTATTCTTGATATTCTGGAAAAGCATACGCTTTTTCTTAAACCACTTGATCCTGATATAATCCTATGGCCGGAATCTGTTACTCCTTGGCCAGTTGTAGGTGATAGTAATATGCGTCTCTGGGCACAAGACCGAGCACAATCATTTGAAGTGCCTATTCTTATGGGTAATATGGCGAAAGAGGAAAATGATATTTGGTATAACACAGTAAACGCAGTCGATCCTCACCATGGCCTTGTTTTTCCTTATTACGCTAAACGTAAACTGGTACCCTTTGGTGAGTATGTTCCCTTTCAAAAAATTTTCCCTTTTATTGATAAATTTGTACCGCTCAAAGCTGATTTTAAACCAGGAAAGTTACCAGAGTTGATCCCACTCAAGATTGCCGGACAGATTTATCACGTGGGACCGCTGATCTGTTATGAAGACATTTTCCCTAATCTGGCGCGGGGGTTAACACTTCAAGGGGCCGATTTTCTTTTCGTAACGACGAATAATGCGTGGTATGGTGAAGAAAGTGGTGCCTATCAACATGCAGCGCATTCTGTACTACGTGCAGTAGAGACACGGCGACCTGTTCTTCGCTGTGGCAATTCAGGGTGGAGTGGCTTGATAGACGAGTATGGCAATGTGCGACACGTTCTGCTTGATCATAATGGAAGTATTTATTTTCGGGGAGGAGCGGTAATGGAGGTTACTCGTGATCATCAGTGGACGCAGCGCCTAAGTGTTTACATGCAGTATGGTGATTGGTTTGTGGGGCTCAGTTTATTTTTTGTAATGTGGAGCTTTTTCACGTTAAAGTTTTGGTACATGGATAAGGCTCCTGATCTACCTGAACTTGATATTCGCAACCGCCGTCAGCATATTTTCGGAAAATTAAAATAATAAGAATGATCATGTATTCGTTTTATCTTAAAAATTAAAAACAAACACTATTGTCTATTTACAACTAAATCTTATAAACATGGTTTTATGGGTAATACTAATAATATAACAACAGCCGATCGCTTGCGTGGAATGATCTGGGGCCAACTGGTGGGTGATGCTGCAGCTCTTGGCAGTCATTGGATTTATAACCTCAGTGAACTTAAGATTGCTTACCCCAATGGTATTCATGGCTTTGAAATACCTAAAGAGGGACATTATCATGCGGGCAAATCACCCGGGGATTTTACCCATTACGGTGACGCGGCAGTAATTCTTTTACAGTCAGTAGCAAGTTGCGGGTGCTTTAATGCTATCCATTTCGGCAGTCTATTTACTGAAACTATGTCCCTAGGCAAATATCCTGGCTATATAGATCACGCAACCCGAGGGACAATTGAAAACAAACATAATTTTGAAAACCTACATCCAGATAAAGCATTCGAGTTTCAACATGGCGCCGATGACGATCAACTTGCAACAGCATCTTCTCTCGCTCCGGTTGTCGCAGTTCATTTTGAGGATAGTTCTCTTTTAGAAATCGTCGAAAGTGCTACTCGTGTTCGTCAGAATAATAACCGTGCCGTTGCCTATATGCAAACGCACGCACGTATCTTACTAGAACTTTTAGGAGGTAGGGATGTTCACAGTGCTCTACATAGGGTTGAAGAAATGGTGGCAAAGGACACCATTTTCGGGGGGGAATTAAAACGGAAAATTAATAGTGCATTCAGTTACTCGACAAAAAGTATTATTGATGCGACTTTGGAATTAGGACAATCTTGCCCTCTGATCAGTAGCTTTCCTTCTTCATTGCAAAGTTTTATTAAGCAAAATGAATCCTACGAACATTGCATCTTATCTATCTTACGTGCTGGTGGCGACAATGCCGGGCGTGCTTCAATAACTGGAGCTTGGCTTGGGGCTTACCTCGGAATTAATGGCATACCTGCATTATGGCGCGGCCAACTTAAAGACGTTGAGCGCATCCATGATTGGGTGGAGACAATTGTCAGTTATACTTAGTATATTCCTCAACGGGGGGGCAAAGTTTTTTGTGAAGGATTTACATCCCAAGCTGGACAAGCTCTTTTGTCTTACACAATGTGGGTTACGTTCTTGTGATTAAATTTTTATATACCGATAAACTTTATAAATCACCATTTAATTATGATGGTAATATCATCTGTTTGATGATTTTAATTAACTTGTTCATCGCCTTGACATTAATGGAAGAAGTTGAATGATATCTATCAGTTTCATTCATTTTCAGAATTGAACATAATGCCCTCTATTCCTATATCTACTCAGTCAAGCACAACCCGATCGGTGGTAGAAAACCTAGTGCGTGAGAGTGTTTACCGCCATTTAGGGATCAAACCACTTCAGAGTACGTATTCAAAGAATCCATTGGTAGTGAACGTAAGTGCGCGACACTGCCACTTAACGCAAGAAGCGGTAGAAGCGTTATTTGGTCGTGGATACAAATTGACACCAATGAATTGGCTTTATCAGGATGGCTATTTTGCTGCTGAGGAGACTATTACACTAGTCGGACCGCGCAGTCGAGTGATTTCAAATTTGCGCATTCTTGGGCCTTGCCGACCATTGAACCAAGTGGAACTCTCTTATACAGATGCCATTGCTTTAGGATTTAAGATACCAGTACGTTTATCGGGGAATATTGAGGGAACACCAGGCTGCATGCTCATGGGGCCAAACGGGTTCTTTGAGATGGGAGAAGGAGTCATTAGGGCAGCGCCACATGTACACATGGATTCTGCTGATGCTGAATTTTATGATGTCCGGGAAGGTGAAGTAATGAAGCTTCGTGTTGGTGGGTCAGTTGGTGTAACATTTGAGAGGATCATCGTTCGTATCGGAGCAAAGATAAAACTGGAAGTACATATTGACACGGATGAAGGCAATGCCTGCGATTTAAAACCAGACACACTTTGTGAGCTGTTAAAATAACTTTTTGAAAAATAATAATGAATAACCTTGAATATATTTCACAACGAGAGAAAGAAAGATCATGAGCGAATCGTTAGGAATGGTAGAGACAAATGGCTATGTTGGCAGCGTTGAAGCCAGCGATGCGATGGTAAAAGCGGCGAGTGTAAGTCTCGTCAAGCAGGTGCAAATTGGTGGTGGGTTTGTTACCGTGCTCGTCAAAGGTGATGTCGGAAGTGTTAAAGCTGCAGTCGAAGCAGGATCAGAAGCCGCGGATAAGGTGGGCGAACTGGTTTGTTCGCATGTTTTGGCAAGACCACATCCAGACTTATTGAAACAATTCAATATATAAAAGGGTAAAAGAAATATAAAAAAAAGGAAAATAAATATGGCACAAGAAGCGATAGGTTTGATTGAAGCAAAAGGGCTGTGCACCCTTATAGAAGCATGTGATGCAGCACTTAAAGCTGCAGATGTCTCATTTTCTGGATGGGAGCCCATTGGTAGTGGCTTAGTCACCGTGATATTTAAAGGTGATGTTGCTGCAGTTAAAGCGGCAACGGATGCAGGTGCTGAAGCAGCGGCTCAAATCGGTGAAGTAATCGGGGTGCATGTCATCCCACGGCCACATGAAGATCTTTCACGGCTCGGTAGTTGGGTTTAAGGCTAAGGTGAAAGACAACTTTATTAGTGAAAATTCTCGTCGTCAATTTAGGTTCCACCTCACTCAAGTACTGTCTATTTTTAATGAAAAAACGGAGGTGAAACAATGTTAACAAAAGGAGGTTTTGAACGTGTAGCTGATCACGGCTTCGCTATCGATCAATGCCTTGAAAAACTCAGGAAAGAAGGACATCTGGAATCCATGGATAACCTCGATGGCATTGGGTTTAAAACTATTCTCGGGAAAAACCTTTCAGGTTGCGTCCCTGCAGATGGTCGAACAATTAAAGCACTGGAAGCATATAGTTCGATTGCTCCTTCCCATAACCCTGCTTACGCGAATGGGATTCGTCAATTCCGTAAAAAATTTAAAAATGTTAGGCTCGTTGCACTATTTGAAACTGCATTTTATCAGTGGGTACCGACGGCAGTCACTCGCTATGCAGTACCTGAAGCTTGGTATGAAGCAGGGGTGAGAAGAAACGGATTTCATGGTGCCAGCCATAAGTTTATTGCAGAGCGTTCTGCTGAATTGCTTTCACGTGATGATATTGCTGAGTGTTGTCGTAACCTCTATCGCGATGGCCCAGTGCATTTTGAGTGCAAACCACTTCGCCTTATATCCTGCCATCTTGGTGGTAGCAGTTCCATAGCAGGGTGTCTGAATGGAGTGGCGATCGATGGAAGCTTTGGAATGACCCCGCAAAGTGGTATCCCGCATAATAACCGTGTAGGAGACCTTGATGCCTCCGCTACTTCTTTTATAATGAAAGAGCTTAATCTCTCTATGGATGAAGTTCAAGCACAGTTAACGCAGGAAAGCGGTCTTCTCGGATTATCTGGTATTAGTAATGATTTGCGTGATATAGGAGAAAAGGCAGCTGCAGGAAATAAACGTGCTAAACTTACAATTGATGTTTTAGTTCACGCAATTCGTCATTGGGTCGGAGCATTTTACCTTGAACTTAATGGATGTGATGCCTTGGTATTTACGGGTGGGATAGGTGAGAATAACCCAACAATACGTGAAGCAGTATGCGCTAAACTTGACAATCTCGGTATTGAAATTGATCCCGAATTAAATAATGAAACATTTGCTGACGAAAAAATGATCAGCTCGAAAAAATCTAAAGTAAAAGTATTCGTGATTCCTGCTAATGAAGAACTAGTGATTGCGAGGGAAACTTGTCGATTGTTAGCTTCATAGGCGTAAATATTTTCAACAGTAATTCAAACTCAATAATAAATTAATGGCACAAAAAGCAATAGGTCTTCTAGAAACCCGTGGCCTCATCGGATTGGTGCAAGGTACCGATACGATGTTAAAAGCGGCAAACGTTCAACTCATTGGACCCATGAAACAGGTTGGTAGCGCTCTCGTAAGCGCAGTAATAACAGGTGATGTCGCAGCGGTGAAAGCCGCTACTGACGCAGGGGCAAAAGCAGCTGAGGAGGTAGGCGAGGTAGTTAGTGTTCAGGTTATCCCTCGCCCCCATGAAGATGTAAGTAGCGTTTTACCTAAAGCTAAGGTGGTTAAAAGTTCAAAATAAGACAAAGATAGCCAAATGTTTTTAGCAAAGGTTATCGGAGCGGTTGTCGCTACGAAAAAAGAGGACTCGATGAAAGGCAGAAAACTGCTGCTCCTGCGACCCATGCTCGTAGATGAATCCAACCCAGGACGCTTGCGAACTGGAGTTAATACGATCGTTGCAGTGGATAATTTAGGTGCAGGTGAATCTGAAATGGTTCTCTTTTGTCAGGGGAGTTCCGCACGTTTGGGGGCAGGTATGAAATCATTACCGGTTGATGCATCGGTTGTGGGAATTGTTGACACAGTAGATGTTGAGGGGAGACAGATTTATCCCGCAAGCGAATGAAATTAAATTAAACGAGAAGCACTAAGTTAAGGTAATAATTTGGAGGTTATGTGAATGAATATGCAATTAGATGTTGATGATAGTACAGTTCGTCATGTGGTCGAAGACGTGCTGAAACGATTGGGGCATACACACAGAGATAGTGCTGGTTCTATCCCTGAAGTAGTGACAACTACGAAACATTCAGTAACGGGAAATGCGCGCTCTACTTCAAAACGTAAATTTGGCGTATTTGAAGATGCGAATGACGCTTGTGAGGCGGCGCATTCTGCGTATTACCAGCTTAGAGATCAAGGGGTCGCGGCGCGGATGAAAGTTGTTGATATTGTCAAAAGTCTTTGTGATAAAAACGCCAATTCTTGGGGGAAAATGGAATTGGATGAGACAAAGATTGGAAGACTTGACCACAAAATTGAAAAGCTTAAAATTGTAAAGTTGACACCTGGAGTTGAGTGGTTGAAGCCCGATGCGATGAGCGGTGACCATGGGATCATGTTGGAAGAGTATGCTCCATTTGGTGTTGTCGGTGGAGTCACTCCGATTACCCACTCTATACCCACACTGAGTAGTAACGTAGTAAGTATCGTATCGGCAGGAAATGCAGTGGTTTTTAATCCACATCCCGGTGGAGCTCATTGTGCAAACGTTGCAGTGCGTGTATTCAATGAAGCTATTTATCGGGAGTTAGGAATTGAAAACCTTATTTGTTCTGTGGAAGTCCCGACATTAAAGTCATTTGACGTGATTAGTCAGAGTGAGTTGGTCGGCCTTCTTGTTGTAACGGGTGGTCCAGGTGTTGTAAGCGCCGCAATGAAAAGTGGCAAACGATCGATTTGCGCAGGTCCGGGCAACCCCCCGGTTCTTATCGATGAAACAGCAGATTTGGATAAAGCGGCACGAGATATTATTTTTGGTGCTGCTTATGATAATAATTTATTGTGTATTGGAGAAAAGGAGATTTTTGTTGTTGACGCCGTATATCGACAGTTCCTTCAAGCTTTTGAAAGTGCCGGTGCTTTTAAGCTGACACAGAATCAATTAGACCAACTTGAAAGAGCTGTATTTACTTACGAAGATGATGGAGGTGGTTGCTCTCACCCTGTTTTGAATCGAGAAATGGTTGGGAAAAATGCAGTTGATCTGGCCACAATCGCGGGGACAAAAACACCGGCTGGGACAGAATTGATTTTTGCTGAAACAGATGCCTCGCATGCTTTTGTCATCGAAGAGCAAATGACACCGATGATACCTGTTGTTAAAGTGCGCGATGTCGAACAAGGGATCATTGATGCAAAATCTGCGGAGCACGGATATAAACATTCATCGATCATCCACTCGCGTCATATTGATAATATGACCGTCATGGCACGTGAATTAGACTGCACACTTTTTGTCAAGAATGGACCCTCGACTTCTGGACTCGGCCTTGGCGGCGAAGGCTATCTTACCTATTCCATCGCAACTACGACTGGAGAGGGAATCACAAACCCGGAGACTTTTACACGCAAACGGCGGTGTGTGATGATCGATAATTTAAGGATATACTAACTATGCTATTAGCTCGTGTTGATGGCTCTGTTGTATCGACTATATGTCACCCAAGTATGACGGGGTGGCGGGTGCTTATCTGTCAACCTCTTAACGAAGAGGGAGAAGAAACAGATGGCCCAATTTTAGCGATTGATCCTCTTGGTGTGCATAAACATCAAAAGGTCATTTTAACCAGTGATGGAATTGCGACTAGAGATCGTGTAAATGATGTCCATTCTCCTTTACGGTATATGGTCATTGGTATCGAAGATGAAATAGGATAGATAAAAACAAAACTCCGAAAATAGCTGAAGATATGAGATTAGGACAGGTAATTGGTAGAATAACGTTAAGTGTGTATGAACCAACATTCCAAGGTGGTCGATTCCTTGTTGTCTTACCTTTATCGCGTAAGCAGATAGAAGGCGAACCACTGAAACCACTGGCTCAAGGTAATAGTCTGGTTGTCTATGATAACCTTGGGGCGGGGGCAGGGAAATATTATTAGCTATGTGGAAGGAAGAGAAGCGAGTGTTCATTTTCCAGAACCAACACCGGTTGATGCTTTTAATTGTGCAATAATCGAGAAAATGGATTACGACCCACCACAATAGTGGATATTTTAAAATGAAAAAAGTTATCAGTGCAAAAGTAATTGAAAATTTGCTGAAGGAGGGGGGTGATCCTCGATCCTTACCTGCTAACGTTATCTTTACACCAGCCGCTCAGGATATTATCAGTAATTTTCAACGTTTAGGAAAAGTTAAAAAGAGTAAAAAACAATCACCGCCTATAGTCCCAAATTATGAGTATACTTGGAAGGAAGGTAGCGACGTTAGAACATCCAACGCAATTAACGAATTTTTTCATTCTCCAGAGATCAAATTACTAAAAGAGAGAATCTGCGAAATGGGTAGACGCTTGTATTCAAAAGATTTTACCGATGGCAACGGAGGGAATATCACTATTCGGGTCGGGGACGATTTGGTTTTGTGCACACCTACGCTTATTTCAAAAGGTTATATGACCCCTGATGATATCTGCCTTGTAGACTTTAAAGGGAATCAACTTGCCGGTACCCGGAAAGGATCAAGTGAAGTAACTACACACATTGGTATCTTTAAGTATCAACCTAAAGCCAAAGCTTGTGTCCATGCGCATCCACCATACGCCACAGCCTTTGCCATCGCCTCTGTGGAACCACCAACTTGCATTATACCAGAAGCAGAGATATTTATAGGTAAGATTGGGTTGGTTAATTATGAAACACCCGGTACTCTAGAAAATGCTGAGGCTGTGGGTAAAATGGGTGTCGATCATCAAGCTATTATCATGGGGAATCATGGCGTTATCACTTGGGGAAAAGATGTGGAAGATGCCCACTGGAAAATGGAAAACACGGACATGTATTGTAAAACATTATGGATCGCATCTTTTATGGGGAAAGAGATTCGTAATATTGGAAGTTCTAAACTCAAAGAGCTACTCGAAATCCGTAATAATCTTGGAATGGATGATCCACGTACTGGTATGCGTGAATGTGAGCTTTGCGATAATGATGATTTTCGGCCAGGGGTAATCTGTAAAACACCTAATCAAATGAAAAATGATAAACAAACAGCTTACTCGCAGAATTGTGGTCCAGATGTTGAAGATTTCATTAAAAAAACTTACTGATTCGATACTCGAGCATTTAAAAAATTAAAAATATTTTATATGAAAGTTACAATTATAGGTGGTGGAGGGAGAGTTGGTTCAAATGCCGCTTTTGCTCTTCAATGTGCCGGCATTATTGCAGAAATCCAAATACTTGATGCAAATACTGATCTCGCAGAGGGTGAAGCACTAGACCTGCTTCATGGAACTTCTTCCGTTGCTGATCAAAAAATATATTCTGGTGATTATAACCGTGCCCGGGACAGCGACATTTTTTATAATAACCGCGGGCCTACGGCGAAAGCCAGATGAATCCCGCTTAGACCTAATCAATCGTAATGTTTCACTCTTTTCTCAAATTCTTGTTGATATAAGACAGACAGATATCAAAGAGGAAGCTATCGTTTTTATCGTTTCAAATCCTGTAGATGTCTTGACGCACTTGGCAGCTACATCTCTTAGTTTGCCTTGGAAACAGGTGTTCGGATTAGGGACAATGTTGGATACGGCTAGGTTTCGATCCTTGATTGCCGAGGAGCTTCAGCTTGCACCCACTCAGGTAAAGGCACTTATTCTTGGCGAACATGGTGACTCTATGGTCCCTATTTGGTCGACAGCTACAGTCAATGGCATGCCTATGGTTGGACTCACAGGGTACGACGCCAATTTCCAACGTAAAATTTTTGAAAAAACTCAGGGAAGTGGAGCAGAAGTTATAAGACGGAAGGGAGGTGCAGGTTGGGCAGTGGGTTTAACTATTGCAGAAGTAATACATGCGATTGCACTTGATCGGAGGCAACTTTTACCCGTTTCTTCAATGCAACAAGGGGTCTACGGTTTAAAAAATGTCTGTTTAAGTGTTCCTACGATTATCGGTCGTATCGGGGTTATTGATCAAGTGGAATTGGATCTCTGGCCAAAAGAGAAACAAGGAATACAAAACTCCTCAAATGCCTTGAAAAAGGTACTTGCTGATGTGGCCGTAAAGTGAACGGATAATGCTAAATAATGTGGTATTGCGATTATTAAAACTCATTTGCTGCTTGAATTATACTCTCAGGAACTATTCCCAGTTCTTTCATAACAGTGTCACCCGGAGCACTGAGCCCGAACCGATCGATACCAATGATTTTGCCTTCTATACCTACATAACGATGCCATAGCGCAGTGACACCCGCCTCAATTGCAATACGTTTAAGACAACTGGATGGAAGGATTTTCTCTCGGTAGGCTGACATTTGGCGATCAAAGCGCTCAAAACAGGGCATTGAAACAACGCGGACGCCTTTACCGAGTTCATTTGCTGCAGTAAGCGCATGTTGCAATTCACTGCCGGATGCGAGGATGATTAATTCGAGAGGACAGGTTTCTTTCCTAGCGATGTATCCACCAGCGATTACGCCTGTTCGTCTGTCATTTATCCCTATTTCGCTCAAGTTCGGCACTTTTTGACGGGTCAACATAAGCGCCGTTGGTCCGTTTGATCGTTCACATGCGGCTACAAAAGACCCTGCTGTTTCTTCAGGGTCAGCTGGTCGGATAACATCAAGGTTGGGGATACACCGAAGTGCACTTAGAATTTCTACAGGTTGATGGGTTGGGCCATCTTCTCCAACACCGACAGAATCATGCGTCCATATGTAAAACACAGGTAGCTTTGCTAGGGCTGCTAAACGAATAGCAGGACGCATGTAATCAGAAAATACGGCAAAAGTGGCACAAGAAGCCCGAAATAGTCCATCATAACCAAAACCATTCACTATAGCCCCCATAGCGTGTTCACGAATACCAAAAAAGAATATTACGTCCAATAGGATTGTTGCGTGTGAAATCACCAGCAGCATTAATATAATTTCTTGTCGAATTGTGTAGGTCAGCGCTACCGCTGATGAGCATGGGTAATGTGGTGGCTAAATGCTGTAATATATCGCGACCCGCAGTGCGAGTTTCCAATTTTAAATCTGGGGAAAAATGAGGGATACAGTCGCCAAGATTTTTTCGGGCAAGCACCATTTATTGCGCTTTTAAGAAGTTTGCTTTTATCTGGGTTCGCGATCTTCCATTGTTCAAACATCTCTTCCCAGGCAGTATAATTTTTAAGTAGATTCTGTTTGTGTGTTAAAAAAATATTCCTTAACTGAGTCGGAAACATAATAGAGTTTATCCGGTAGACCAATATTTTTACGTGATCTTTCAACAAAATCTTTACCGGATTCGCCATGAGCTTTCGATGTTCCAGCTACTTCGGGAATACCTTTTCCAATAAGCGTTTTAGCAATAATTAATTTAGGTTTCCCATTATCTTCTAACTTCGCTTTTTCGTAAGCTTTTAAA
>PNEW01000019.1 GCA_002922725.1 Verrucomicrobia bacterium Opi.OSU.00C
AGATGTGTATAAGAGACAGGCCTTGGTCAAAGCTTCTCCAATGCCTCGGACGGTACCGATAAATCCAACCGATGGAATGGCCCATGCAACATAGCGGACGAGAGATAATTCGGAATCTAAACGATCCGCTTCTGATTCTGATATTTCTCTTACAGCTTGAGATACATCTTGAATTGAGTGGGAAGATTGAAATCTTCGTAGGGCGGTGAGTACTACACGGGGTAGTAATTTGTTTGCGTATTGCGGTATGTTGGAGAAACGTGCTTCAACCTCTTTTGAGTGGGCAAGTGCTTCTTCAGGAATGATCCTTTCTCCGGTTTCTATATCCAACAAATTTTCATTTAGAATTATTTTTTCGTGCCAGACTTGGCGAAGTTTATAAATAATGATCATCATAGCCCAAATCATGAGTGTGAAACATATTTGTTGCTCGTAATCTCTTATTATAACAAAAAACGAGCGTTCAGGGACAAAACCGTTATCCAATTGTTGAGCAGCTTTTAATATGTTGGTTGCTTGAATTTTTGTAGCCTGTGGTCGGATAACCGCAATATATGTAAGATGGATTATGATGATAGAAATCAAAAGCCCTGAAAATTGGTAAACATTCTCTCTGGAAAAGAGGCTGCTCTTCGAAATTTTAGCTACCATGGTTAAACTTACTTGATGGGGTTACCATATTAATAGGCCATAGAACATGTCAATTTTTCCTTGTCTGTTAAGCTATTATCTTTTCAATTGCCAGTTCATCTAGTTTTTACTTGAATAAAAAAGGTTTCAGGGATAAAGTATTTTTGCTTATCTGCCATCAATAAATCAACTTGTTAATAGTTACCTAAGAGGTTAATTCCGCAATTATTATATTTAAACTAAATATTCCAATTAACTAACAGACAAGAGGTAATTAAATTGTCTTAAGGCTTGTCATGACTATTCACACTCGAGAAATTAAATTTCTAATTAATACGTTTATTTTGGTTGTCGTTACCAGTGGTTGCACAACAACAACAGGTTCACCTACCTCACGCGGGGCAATGAAGGGGGCGGTGGCAGGTGCTACGACGGGAGCAATTATTGGTCATCAAAGTGGCGATAGAGCTGAAGGTGCAGCAATTGGCGCAGCTGCTGGTATTGTCATTGGCGGCTTAATCGGTGCCGCGAAAGAAGCCCAGGAGCGGAAAGACCAAGAGACGCTCGCTCAACAAAGGGCTCATCAACAGGAATTGTCGAAAATGCGTAAAGCAAAGGCTGAAGCCGAAGCCATGCGAGCTAAGCAGTTAGCCATTGCCGAAGGTATGAGAATTACAGAATCTGAAGTTACTGAAGCAGAGATTAGAGCACGTAAAGCAGAAAACCGTCTTCAAGAATTACAATTAGAATTAGAATCTGCACTTTCGCGCAGTCAGGCTATTGATCAAGCTGAAGAAAGGAAATTATCAGCTGAGGGAGAAATACTTAGACTTGAAAGAGAATTAGAGGAGTTAAGGGCTAATAACTAGCTTTTGAAAATACATTAAATAAAAATTTAAGCCATATACTCATAGTATCGATTTTTACAAAGGGAATAGCGCATGCTTGAACATAAAATTGAACTTATACCTTTGGTTGCACTTTTTGCCACACTTGTTATCACTGGGTGTTCATCGACATATTCTTTCAAAGTGGACGCGATTAATAATTCCGATCCTAATGTTAAAGAACTTAAATCTTATAAAATTGTCAGTTCAAATGTGCAGATTAATGAGGAGGATTTAGAGTTTCAGGAAGTTTCCCAATATATTAAGACTGCATTATCAGGTAGAGGTTACTATGAAGCACCAGCAATTGATAATGCTGATATGGTTATCGATGTTTCTTATGGGGTAAGTGAACCACAAACTGATTTTAAAACTAAGACAAGTCCTATATATGGGCGATCTAGTGGAGGGTTCAAAACAATTTCCACACCAGTCATTGATAGAAATGGTAATGTCAGATATGTGAATAGTACCGTTTTTACTCCTTCTCGGGTAGAAATGATTGGAGTACAAGAGCAAATAATCCCTATAATTACCTATGAAAAATATTTACGGATGACGTCACGTGACAATCGTGATATAGTAAACAAAGAGAGCCCTACCCAAGTGTGGAGCATTTATGTTAAGAATAAAGATGAAAGTGAGGATTTAAGAAAGTATGTACCCCTCATGGCAGCGGCGGCAATACCATATGTGGGCGAGAATACAGAAAATCAACAGGAAATTAGAATTAAAGAAGAGGATGATATTGTTGATTTTGTAAAGAAAGGTTTATAATAGACTAAACTATTTAGTTGTTAGCGAATCTCTTTCTTTCTTGTAAATGATCCTTTTTAGCGACTTTTTTAAAAGCGTTAAATAATCATTAGCTTCACGTGGATTCAAAGGCTAATTTTCTCTTTTGATATTCGTGACATTTATTATTTCTCTAAATGGGCTGAAAATAAATCCTGTATTTAATTGAATTTAATTTTATGACAAAAGATGAGATTTTTGATGTAGTTGACGATGAGGATAAAGTGTTCAGACAAGAGACACGTCAGGAAATCCACAGAAAGAAGCTAAAGCATCGTGCCATACATGTTTTTATTTTTAATAAAAAGGGGCAACTTTTTTTGCAAAAAAGATCTCTTCTAAAAGATAATTTTCCTGGCTTATGGGATTCCTCAGTAGCCGGGCATCTAGATGCAGGTGAAGATTATGATCTAGCTTGTCTACGTGAATCAAAGGAAGAACTCAATGTTACATTTGAAAGCCCACCTGGAAGACTTTTTAAAATTGATGCATGCCAGGAAACAGGATATGAGTATATCTGGGTCTATCGCGGTCTTCATGAAGGGCCATTTAGCCTTAATCGTAAGGAAATCGATTGCGGCAAATGGTATAATATTGAAGAAATCAGGCGGTGGGTCGAAGAAACACCAATGGACTTTACTAGAACTTTTGTCCTCATCTGGGATTTGTATCATGGGTAATAACATAACTTTTTCAATTTGCCTAGGATGTAGGATTTTTTTAACTGCGAAAATAATGTGAAGGTATATTTATTTAAACTGATTGTAGAAGTTTATTAATCTTATGCGTGTATCCTTTGAAAATGCGATGTGGTTGTTGTGGAGTTTTTGGTTACTTCAGGGGCTGTTCGGGTGGTTTAATGTGTTTATGTATCGTATCAGAATGCGTTGGCAGGACGAACGTTTGGCCACACTACACGATAAACCGTTGCTTCCAGCTGTCTTATTGGCCCCGATGAAAGGAATCCGTCATAATTTCAAACCTTATGTAGAGGAGTTACTTAACCAGGATTACCCAAATTACCATATTATCTTCTCGGTTGAATCAACTCAGGATCCTATTTACAGCAAGCTTCGAGATAAAATTGGACTACGTGATGATAAATTGATTTGGAGTCCTAAATTGGAACCTGCCCCTCAGGGGTCACCTGATGTATCACCTGGATTGAAGCGGATTCAACTTGTAATTGCAGGATTATGTGAAACTGGTGCTCAGAAGGTTCATAATCAACTTAAGGCTTTGCGAGAGTTGCGCGATGAAGATGCACTGATTGCCGCTTGCGATGCAGATATTCTACCACCAAGGAATCTATTACGACAATTGCTCGGTCCTCTAAATCAAGGTACCCATACAGCTACAACCGGCTATCGTTGGATTATCCCGATGAATCGTAATTTGGGGATGTTGACAGCCAGTGTCGTTAATGGGTCGGTGGCAACACTGGGTGGTCCTGAATGGTGTAATCTGATGTGGGGAGGGGCGCATGCGTTAACAAGAGAATTCCATGAAGAAATAGATATCCCTGATAAGTACATAGGTGCTTTTAACGATGATCTACAGACCGCCTATCATGTACGTAAGGCTGGAAAAAAAATTGCCTATGTTCGTTCGCTCATGCTACCCAGCCCTGAAAATTATAATTGGTCTTCGATGTTTGAATTTAGTTGGCGCCAATATTTTCATGTACGAATATACGCACCCTTGGCCTGGTGGGCAGGCTTATTTGTAACCGCCCTCTATCTTTGTGGGACATTGACTGCGTGGAGTGCGATAACTGTCGGTTACTTTAAAGCTTTTATACCTATTATCTTTATTTTTATGCTCAACGAAATGCGTGCACATCAGCGCATTGAACTAATGAAAACTTTATTTAGTGATAAACATTTAGAGGCGTTGAAGCCGACGTTCTTCCTAGAACGTTACGCAACTTTTTTCTGGATTTTTGTTCATTTTATAACTATTTTCCGTTCAGGAATCGGACAAGTAATAACCTGGTCCGGAATTACTTACCGTGTCTCAGGACGGCAAAAAGCGGAAGTAATTATGAGGAATGAGGGAGTTTAAGCCGGGTTTTTGATTTATTGACTTTGACTATTAGAATAATCGCGAAAACTTACGCGGAAAAAAACCGAATAAAGCAAAGGCACAACTCCAAGAACGAGGAGAGTGGCAAATATTAATCCAAATATAATCGCTACTGACATTGGCTGAAAAGTCGGGTTCCCTCTAAAATAAAGAGGAAGAATTCCTCCAATTGTAGTAACAGTAGTTAAAAGAATAGGACGTAGTCTGTTTAATGATGCTTCGACTATACTTTTTTGAGGAGATAGCCCCTTAATATCCTCATTTGTGCGAATACGGTCGATAAGAATTATTGCGTTATTAATGACGATTCCAGTGAGTGAAACGACGCCAACAAGCGTCATAAATCCGAAAGGTTGTTGAGTGATAAGCAATCCAACGATTACCCCAATAAGTCCCATGGGAACAGAGCAGACAATAATAAAAGTTCTTCGGAAGGATCGTGTTTGTCTAATCAGTAGGAGAATAATCAAAAATGCTGTCCAGGGAAGTTTATTGATAATAGATTGGTTAGCTTTGTTTGATTCCACACTTTCGCCGCTGATCAAAACACTGTAATTATTTCCCCAGGTATTTTTTTGCTCTTTGATCCAACGCTTTAATTTAGTATCCACATCTTTAGCATTGACCTTTTCCTGAATATCAGCCCTTACGGTGACCGTTCGCTGGAAATTTCTCCTCACAAAAGAAGCGGGTTCACGTACTTCTTGAATTTCAGCAATATCTTTAAGAGGAACAATTGTCCCTCGATTGATTATCGAATGGATATTCAATGCTTTTATCTTTTCAATCTCATTGTCACTATCGACAATAGCATGAATATTAATGGGGACGGTAATATTTCCTTCACGCATCGTAGTGGCAGGGTAACCAGTTAATAATGCCTGCAGGGATATTGCTACATCGGCATGAGTAATACTGGCAATGCTAGCTTTCGATTCATCAATTACAATTCGGTATTTTTTAAGTGGTGGTCCCCAATCATCATGGATATTGTATATACCATTTATTGAGTTTAGTTGATTTTTAATTTCATTTACGATATGGAATATGCCATCAACATCTTCCCCTGAAATACGAACTTTAATCGGATATCCAACAGAGGGTCCAGATTCTAAGGGACGTGCACGAATTTGAGCTCCAGGAAAATTCTCTGAACAATAGCGATCAATAGAATAAATCATCTCAGGAATAATTTTAACCGAAGTTAGGTTAAAAAGGAAATAAGCATATTCAGGGTTATATTCAATTGTTCGGTGATTAAGAATAAAACGTGGGGCATTACGGCCAACAAAAGTTGCCCAATTTGTGATACCTTCAACTTTGTTGCTATTGGCCTGAAGATTTGCCTCTACATAGGCATCAACGGCGTCCACTGCTTTCTCTGTATGTTCAATCGTAGTCCCCGCGGGAAACTCTATTTCCAGGGTGAATATAGGACGATCTGATGGAGGAAAGAAAATTTTAGGGATGAAACGAAAGCAATACAAAGATCCCAAAAATAAAATTAAGGTGAGAGAAATAATTAAAAAGGGACGTGGCAGCATCCATAGGAGAAGGCGATGATATAATCGATATCCTGAATAATCTAATAAATGGTTCTCTTTCTGTGCTTTAACTTTGAAGAAAGAAGCTGAAAGCAAAGGAGTAAGGGTGAAGGCAAAAAAAGTTGAAGAGAGAAGAGTTATTGCAACAATGATGAAAAGTGGAGATACGTATTCACCCGCTGTAGATTTTGCAAGATAGATAGGGAGAAATCCGGATAAAGTAGTCAAGGCCGCGGTAATAAGAGGTCCATGTAATTCTTGAGTAGATGCCCCAGCGGCTGAGATAGGACCTTCACCGCGCTCACGTAAGGTGATAATGCGTTCGGATATAACGATGTGAGTATCGACGATGATACCAAAAACGAGAATAAAAGCGGCAAGTGCAACGAGATTTATAGTTATGCCAAGACCTAACATAATCACGAGGGTGGTTAGAAAAACTAAAGGCATCATACTGGCGATTATAGACCCTGTGCGCAGCCCCAGTGTTATCATCAAGATAAACATTACAATAATGAGACTTTGTATTAAATTACCAAAAAAGGCATTTACGCGATTCGAGACACGTTCCGGCTCAAATGCGATGAGATCTAGCTTGAAGCCAACGGGGATTTTATCCGCTAATTCGTTGAGCAACGATTTAACTTCATGCCCCATCTTTTCAATATTACCGCCTTTTCTCATAGAGACCGCTAAGCCAAGAGCGTGGGTTCCCGAAGATTTCATAATACTATCTGGTGGGTGATGGGCTTGGCGTTTCACTTCTACCAAATCCCCTAAATAGTAGGACTCGTCATCATTCGGGAGGGAGACTTCCAAGTTTTCAATATCATCTACCGATGATAACTCACCTGCTAATTCAACCGCATACCGTGAATTTCCTTCCTTGATGCTACCCCCTGGGGCAACAATATTTTGCGCCTCAAGGTATTTTATTAGATGATAGGGGGAAATTCCTGATTCAGCCATATCAGAATCAAAAAAATTGACCATAACTCTTTCACTACGTTCACCCAAGGTGATCACCTTAGAAACATCATCAAGACGGAGTAACTCATCATGCACAGTTTCTGTTGTTTTCCTTAATTTTTCATAGGAAGAATTGCCAGAAACTGTTACGATGGTACCGAATACTTCACCGAAATCATCATTTAGAACAGGTCCATTTACACCGTCTGGTAAATCATCTTTTATTCTATCTATTTTGCGGCGTAAACGGTTCCATATAGGACTTATATTCTGGTAGCGGTCTTGTATCTTAACCAAAATGATCGAGGCATTTTTACGTGATATGCAATGAAGAGTTTCTATTTCTGGGACTTCACGTACTGCCTTTTCAATTTTTTGTGTTACGAGACTTTCAACTCGCTGAGCAGAAGCACCAAGGTATTTCGTGACAATTAATGAGTACCGAAATACAACGGGAGGGTCTTCAGTCCTTGGCAGTTGCAAAAAAGCCATTATTCCGCCAATAAATAAAAAAAGAGAAATCAACAGCATAAATCGCGGTTCTTTCAAAGCAATATCTGTAAGCTTCATGATTCTAGTTCTTTTTGGAGATTTGCGAAAATCAATTGGATTTCTTTTGGAAGATTTCCAATCAACGGTCAATCACGACATTAAGTCCTTATAATTTGGTTTATATGTCGAATTTATGTCAATTTAAAGGGTTTTTCCTGACTTTACTTTGCTTATTGACTGAAACGCCATTTTTTATTCAAAAATAAGCTTTAATTGTATAAGGCAACATATCTTAATTAATAAAAGGGTAAAATATTCTTTAAAAAGAAAATAATTCTTATTAAATAATTATACTTTAGTCACATAAATTATGGTCATCAGCAATTATGTTCTTCTAAAACGCACAAAAACATTTTTAATAGACAGAGTTAATAGTGATTGTTGTTATCTACTAAACCTTCCAAGTGTGGCATGAATTATCAGTGGATTGCCTAAGGCATTGTTTTGATGATTGTAAAGGTATTAAAGGTATTTTAGGTTCCAGTATTCTCTAATCCTCAATATAATCTTGAAAGATGCGTAAACATATATGCTCAGATGATCGTTTTTGATCCCCTTTTTAAAAATTCTTACAAGAACCTTAAATTTGGATACTTATATACCAAAAAACATAGCAAAAGGTTGCCGTAATAAGCGATCATTTATCGAATGATAAGTATCATTATTTTTTTAGATTTTATCTAGACAGAAGAGGACTCATTATCCATTAAGGTAGTTGAATAATCAGTATGAATAGCTTGTATAGAAAGTATACTTTAATTGAAGTTGTGCCTCAAATTTTATTTTTGGAGGCACACGAATGATTAATCAAGGGAAATACCCTATCGCAATTATTGGAATTGGGTGCAGATTTCCTGGTGGGGCAACTGACTCTACTTCATTCTGGGAATTTTTACGTGCCGGGGGCAATGCTATCGTTGAAGTCCCTAAAGACCGTTGGAATCTTGATCATTATTATGATCCAAATCCCAATTTAGCTGGAAAAATGATCACTCGTTGGGGAGGATTTCTGAATCCCATTGATCAGTTCGATGCGAAATTTTTCGGTATTTCCCCCCGTGAAGCCCTAAGAATGGATCCTCAACAGAGGTGGTTACTGGAAGTTGCCTGGGAAGCTATGGAGGATGGAGGCCAATCACCTGATCGGATGGCAGGGACACGGGCAGGAGTATTTATTGGTATATCGAGTAACGATTATGCAAATATTCAAATGAAAAGCCCTAATGATGTGGATGTGCATACCAACAGTGGGAGCACGCTTAGTATTGCATCTGGCAGGATCTCCTACCTCTTTGATTTAAAAGGGCCTAGCCTCTCAGTTGACACTGCTTGTTCATCAGCATTAGTTGCAGTAAATCTTGCCTGTAATAGTATTTGGGACGGACAGTGTGATACCGCCCTTGCTGGTGGAGTCAATGCATTGATAACCCCAGATTCAACGATTGGGTTCAGTAAAGCCTCAATGCTCTCACCTAATGGTAGATGTTATGCTTTTGATGATCGGGCAAATGGTTACGTTAGGGGCGAAGGAGCAGGAATTGTTCTTCTAAAGCCGCTCGATCAGGCACTCGAAGACAAGGATCCAATTTATTCGGTAATTCGTGCAAGCATCGTTAATCAAGATGGTCGTACAAGCGCCATGACCGTACCTGGCCAAATTTCCCAGGAAGCAATGCTTGATGAAGCTTATAAACAAGCGGGGATTGCACCGCAAAGAGTTTGCTACATGGAAGCACATGGCACTGGAACACCTGTTGGTGACCCAATTGAAGTTCTGGCTTTGGGTAATGTTTTAGCTAATGGAAGGAAAATAGGTGAGGAGTGTGTGATCGGGTCGGTCAAAACGAATATAGGTCATTTAGAATCTGCTTCTGGCATCGCTGGGTTAATCAAGGCTGCTCTAGTCCTGAAATATGGAGAGATCCCTCCTAACCTGAACTTTAAAAACCCTAACCCAAATATCCCTTTTGAAAAACTTAGGTTAAGGGTTCCGACAAAATTGGAACCACTTAATGGCAGTGGGTCAGGCCCGGCTGTAGTCGCTGTTAACTCTTTTGGTTTTGGAGGAACAAATGCCCATGTGGTGTTAGAGGAGGCCCCTAAAATAGTTAAAAGGCGTAGAAAAATTAAAAAATATAGTACGTCTAAACCCTACCTAGTCCCTCTTTCGGGGAAAGGACAGCAATCATTAAAAAATTATGCTAAATCTATTGTAGAATTAATTTCTGGTCAATCGAATGGGAAGGAAGTGTTACTACCAGATTTAGCGCACTCGGCCAATGTCGGTAAAGGCCATCATGACCATCGTTTAGCACTGGTTGCTTTTTCGGAAGATGAAGCTGTAGAAAAGTTAAATAGTTATCTGTCGGAAACTAAGGTAAAGGGTCTTGTCACTGGAAGAGTAAAAACAGAAAACAATAGCGAAATCGTATTTATTTTTACCGGGCAGGGTCCGCAATGATGGGCAATGGGTAGGCAACTATTAAAAGATGATCCGCTTTTTAGGAAAAAAATTGAAAAATGTGACAGACTATTAAGCAAATATGCTTCTTGGTCTCTTGTTAAAGAATTATTAAGAGATGAAGCAAATTCAAGGATAGACGATACAGCAATAGCTCAACCGGCCATCTTCGCTTTACAAATAGCCTTAGCTGATTTGTGGAAATCAAGAGGGGTGACACCAACAGCTGTTATTGGGCATAGTGTAGGCGAAGTTGCTGCGGCTTATTGTGCGGGTATTTATACATTGAATGATGCTATAAGAATTATTTACCACAGAAGTCGTTTACAAGGGAAAACTCGTGGTTCGGGACGAATGGTTGTAGTTGCTATTTCGTCCGTTAAGGCCAAGGAATTAATTCAAGGTTACGAAAACCAAATCGCTATTACAGCCATTAATAGTCCAGGGTTGGTAACTTTAGCCGGGGAAACTGAAATTTTAGAGACTTTAATAGAACCGCTTGAAAAAAAACAGGTATTTGTCCGTTGGTTAAATGTAGATTATGCCTTTCATACCCATAAAATGGATCCCATTAAGGACGAATTAATTCAAGTCCTAAAAGGGATCAAGAATCGCTCTTCGAAAATCCCTTTTTATTCTACAGTTACTGGTGATGTTATTGACGGTAAAAAACTGAATGCTGGTTATTGGTGGCGTAATGTCAGGGAAGCTGTTCTTTTTGGTCCGGCGATTGAAAAAATAATAAGTAAGGATCATGAACTTTTCCTTGAAATTGGACCTCATCCATCTCACTCCAGTTCCGTTATGGAATGCCTGGCGCATAATGGGAAAAAAGGCACTGTATTACCAACTTTGCGGCGTCAAGAATTGGATCACCAAATAATACTTGAGTCTCTTGCCACTCTTTATACCTATGGTTATCCTCTAAAGATAGATGCTTTATATAGTAAGGAAGGGAACCTTATTCATCTTCCTTCATACCCCTGGGAACATGAGCGGTTCTGGTTAGAATCTTCCATGTCTGAGGATCACAGGTTAGGTTCAATGATTCATCCACTGCTCGGCAAAAAGATGAATACCCCGTGTCCAACCTGGGAATGTGAATTGGATCCTCGAGCGTTGCCTTATCTAGCTGACCATCGACTTCATGACTCTATGGTATTTCCTGGCGCAGCTTACGTGGAGACTGCGCTAGCGGCCCTTAATGAGCTCCATCCCAATGAACCTTATGTTATTGAAGATGTTAAAATCCTTAAGGGGCTCTTTATGTCAGAAAATGACCTCATTACACTTCAATTTGCTTGTGATGAATCTAATGATTCATTTAAAATTTACAGTTCAACTAACATCTCAGCCGAGGAATGGGAAGTACACGCTGAAGGTCGATTTCAAAAACTTTCACCACGCGAACCTGGTAAATTGGATCTAGAACACATAAAATCTTCTATGGAAGATGAAATAGATCATGCAAAAATATATTCAGATTTTGATGATGTAGGTTACCAATTTGGCCCTTGTTTTAAAGAGGTACAAAAAATATGGAGAAAAGACGGCGAATCTTTAGCCGAAATACAAGTTCCAGATGCGATTTTAGAAAATATAAACAGTTATTTTTTCCAGCCTGCAGTTTTAGATGCTTGTTTTCAAGGGGGCAAAGAAACAAGATTTAAAGATGAAAAGAGAAGAGCTCGTGATAACTTTTTTATGCCTATTGCTCTCAAACGGGGCCGTTTTTATAAAAGTCCAAGTACACATCTCTGGTGTCATACGATATTAATTAGTGATGATGAAGATAGGGTTGAATACGACCTTGAGATTGCAGATGACGATGGTTCAATTATTGCAGAGATTAAAGGCTTTCGTGTTCAACGTGTAGATCAGTCTGAATCGATAATAGAGGATGATTTTGAAAACTGTCTCCTCATGTTTAAGTGGATGATTTCAGAATTACCAGGAGCTCGTTATAACCCCGTTAAACTTTTAAATCCCACCCAGATTATAGAAAAATTGGTTCCTGAAATTACTCCCAATTACGAAAAATATAATTTAGCAGGCTACGCGCAAAATTTCATTCCTCGAATGGAGCACTTAAGTACTCATTTTATTTTCGCAGCTTTGAGTAAGTTGGGTTGGGATCCGGAAAAGGGTGACCTGATATCGAAGGAAGGCTTAATTAAATCGTTGGCTATAAAGGAGGAACATTTTCGTTTATTTAAAAACTCTCTTTTTGATGTTTTGATAAATGAAAAGGTGCTCGAATCGGCACCAAATGGTGAGTGGAAGTTTTCAAAACTGCCAGAAAAAGAGAATATAGATAAACTTTGTAATGACCTTAAATCAGATTTCCCTGATTTATCAGCAGAAATGGCATTACTAATCGACTGTGGTCATGTTTTAGCCGAAGTACTTTCTGGAAAAATTGACCCTCTTGATGTTGTCTTCCCAGGTGGAGATCAGGGGAAACTTGAAGAGTTTTATAAGTTTTCATCCGATTTTCAGTCCTATAATAGTCTATTCCAGACTGCTATCTTACCGATCGTCGAGAATTTTTCCGCAGCTAGGCCATTTCGCATTTTGGAAATTGGTAGTGGAACGGGTTCGTTGACTGAAGGTTTGCTTCAAATATTGCCAGCTGATCGGACTGAATATTTTTTTACAGACATTTCGCCACTGTTCACATCGACAGCCAAAGAAAGATTTAAGGAATATGATTATGTTGAGTATCAACTCCTAGATATTGAAAAATCACCAGCTGAACAAAATTTTACCCCTCATTCTTATGATTTAGTATTAGCAACTAATGTTCTTCACGCCACTGCGGATTTAAAACAAACTTTATATCACATTAACCAGCTTATGACCGAAGAGGGTATATTAATGTTCCTCGAAGTCACTTCTCGACGTCTTTTCCTTGATCTAGTTTTTGGTCTATTACCCGGTTGGTGGAGATATACTGATACAGATATAAGACCTACTCATGGTTTACTGTTACGTCAGGAATGGGAAGATCTACTTAACAAACAAGATTTTCGCAATGTCATATCCTTTGTTAACACTCATGAAGATGACAGTTACCTTCAGACGTTATTAATGGCCAATGCTTCTGAACGATTACTTAAGGAAGAGGTAGTTGAAGCCAATAATGTAGATTTGATTGAAGATAAATTTTGGTTAATTTTTGCTGATGAAAGTGGTTATGCTGAGACTCTCTCCAGTCGTTTGAAAGAGAAAAGCAAAAATTGTGTAATGATTCTCAAGGGTGAAAGCTTTGCTCAAAAAAGTGATTATAGTTACGAGGTTAATCCTGAGCAACTGGCAGACATGGAGAAGCTTTTTGCCTCTCTAAATACTGAGCGGAATGAGTTACAGGGTGTAATTCATATGTGGAGCCTCGATCATCCTATAGCGGAAATTACTACACCTAAAGCCCTTGAAGAGGCTCAGCAATCAGGTTGTTTAAATGTATTAAATTTAATTCAAACACTGGTTAAGTATGACTCATCGCCAGCGCCACGTGTTTGGTTGATTACAAAAAGTGCCCAAGCTGTGTTGGAAAACGAAATTATCGAACGTATTGTTTCGACCCCATTAATGGGGCTTGCTCGTGTCGCAAACAATGAACATAACGATTACCATTGGACAGCGATAGATCTGGAATCCTCAACCAACCCGGATGACCTAAGCTTTTTGGTCGATGAAATTTGCGATTCAGACGACGAAATTGAAATCGCATACCGTGGTGAGCAGCGTTATGTGAATCGCTTGGAAAAGGTATTGAAAGATGATCTTCCCGCACGAACGAAAGATGCAGTGAGGCATGACGGAGTACTTCCTTACCGCCTGGAAATTCCCACTCCAGGCATTTTAAATAATCTTCAATTGAATGAAACAGAACGCAGATTTCCAGATTCGAAGGAGATCGAGATCAAAGTTGAGGCAGTTGGATTGAACTTTCGTGATGTGATGAAAGTTATTGGTATGTATCCTGGTAATAGTAGAGATTTAAAGTGGCTGGGGGACGAATGTTCAGGGACCATTGTTACAGTAGGTGAAGATGTTACTGATTATCAGGTCGGAGATAATGTAGTTGGGATGGTTCCCTATTGTTGTCGTTCTTACGCTACTGTTAATCAAGCATTAGTCTTTCCTAAACCGATCGATCATACTTTCGAACAAGCAGCAACATTACCGATTGTATTCCTTACTGCCCATTATACATTGAGTTATCTGGCTCATCTACAAAAAGGTGAGAAAGTACTTATTCATGCAGGTGCAGGTGGTGTCGGACAGGCTGCAATACAAATTGCTAAACATTTGGGAGCTGAGATTTTTGCTACTGCAGGATCACATGAAAAACGTGAATTCCTTAGAGGTCAGGGAATATGCCATGTAATGGATTCGAGATCATTGGATTTTGCTGATGAAATATTAGAAATTACTAATGGTGCTGGGGTAGACGTCGTTTTAAATCAGCTAGCTGGAGATTTTATAACTAAAAGTTTATCTGTTCTTGCGCCTTATGGAAGGTTTTTAGAAATAGGTAAAGTAGATATTTATCAAAATACGAAAATGGGGCTCGAGCCTTTTAAAAATAATTTGTCGTATTTTGCGGTTGATCTATCGAGACATATTGAAGAGCGACCAGAGTTTATTACGAAGATGTTGCATGAAATATCTAAGATGTTTGAAGAAAAGAAACTAAAACCAATGCCGATAAAATCTTTTCCCATTACCGACTCGGTCGATGCATTTCGTTACTTTGCTCAGGCAAAACATATCGGTAAAAATGTTCTCACTTTAAGAGCGGATTCCATCCCTGTTGGTTTACCATCTAATCAGGAAACACTATTTCGATCTGATGGGACATATTTAATAACAGGTGGACTGGGTGGATTTGGCCTGGAAGTTGCCAAGTGGATGATAAAATTTGGTGCGAGGAACTTGGTACTTATGGGCCGTTCAGGAGCATCAAATGAAGTAGCGATTGAAGCGCTACAGAATATGCGTAATGATGGAGCGCGAATTGAAGTAGCTAAGGCAGATGTTGTAAATAGTGATGATGTCAAACGTGTACTCAGTAAGATTGATCAAGAAATGCCACCATTAAAAGGAGTCATACATGCCGCTATGGTTCTTGATGATGGTTTTCTTGTCCAAATTGACACTGAAAAATTTAAAAAGGTCTTGAGGCCAAAGATGATTGGTGCCTGGCATTTACATCAACAAACAAAACATTTACCTTTAGACTTATTTGTTCTTTTCTCATCGGCTTCTTCACTTATAGGTCCCAATGGTCAAGGAAACTATGCTTCGGCAAATTTCTTTCTTGATGCTTTAGCACATTATAGAAACGCCCAAGGGCTTCACGCATTAACAATTAACTGGGGTGCATTGTCTGAAGCTGGGTATGTTGCTCGAAATGAAAATGTAGCTAAATATCTAGACTTGCTTGGTTTGGAAAGTTTTACACCTCAAGAAGCACTCAGTATTTTTGCTAATATAATACCTAAAAATCCGGTTCAGTTGGGGGCGTCTCGTATTAACTGGAAAGCTATTTCTAAGTTGAATCCATCCATGGCTAACTCGAAGTTATTCTCGAAGGTCATTAATCATGATGCTCTCAATGATAGTGGAGGTTCTCATGCTCATTCATTCCGCCCACAACTACTTGCGGCTCCATCTGAAGATCGTCATAAGATAGTTGAGGATTATATAAGCGAACAGGTTGCTCAAGTCTTTGGTACTACTGCTGATAAAATCGATCGTGCTACCCCGCTAACAACAATTGGGCTTGATTCCTTAATGGCAATAGAACTAATGAATCGTTTGGAATCTAATTTGGGGATTAGTTTACCAATGGGTAAGTTTCTCCAGGGGCCAAATATTTCACAATTAGCAACACCTGTTCTTGAATTACTACTTAAATCTGATCCCAATTCAGAGGCATCAAATATATCTCGAGTTGTCACTGCAGGAGAAGAATTAATGGCATTCCCTTTATCCTATGGGCAGCGTGCACTTTGGTTTCTAAATCGGCTCGCTCCAAGTAGTTCAGCCTATAATCTTGTTTTTAGTTCGTTAATTACACCTTATGTTGATATCGGTATTATGAAAGAGGCCTTTGCCAGTCTCTTTCATACACACCCTATGCTTGATCTTGTTTTTTCTACGCAGGATGGTGAACCGATACAAACATTGCAAAAAGGTCGAAGTATCGATTTTAGAGAACATGATGCGACGCATTTAAATGATGATGAACTAAAAGAACTTCTCGTAGAACATGCACATAAACCGTTTGATTTACAAACGGGGCCCGTTTGTCGATTGGAGCTTTTCCGCACAGCTAAAGGGGCTCATGTGACGCAAATTGCTATGCACCATATTGTTTCTGATGCATGGTCGATTGTAATTATACTTAACCATTTGATGGAAACTTACTTTTCCTTGAAGGCGGGAGAAAACCGGATCTTCAGATACCAGATCATAGATATTCAGATTATGTGCGTTGGCAGCAAGAAATGCTGAAAAGTCAGGTAGGTGAAAGTTTGGGCAAATACTGGGAGAAATACTTGGAAGATGCTCCAATGACTCTTGATCTTCCTACTGATCATCCTCGGCCACCAGTGCAGACCTTCAATGGTTCAACTTTTGGTTTCAAATTAGATTCAGATCTAACCCAAGATGTTCTATCTTTAGCAGAAAATAAAAAGGTCACTTTATATACCACGCTTTTGTCAGCATTTAAAATTTTAATCCATCGTTATTGTGACCAGGAGGAAATTTTGGTAGGAAGTCCATTACACGGGCGCATTAATCAGGAATTTCATGATCTTGTTGGCTATTTTGTTAATCCGGTGGCATTACGCAGTAAAATAGGGGACAATCCTTCATTTTCAGATTATTTGGAGCGGACAAATCAATCTGTAATTGGGGCGTTAGAAAACCAAAATTACCCCTTCCCACTTCTCGTTGACAGGTTAAAGCTAAAACGTGATCCCAGTCGATCTCCCATCTTTCAAGTTAGCTTTTCGATGGAGCGCATTCCTGGTTTTGATGAACAAGGTATTGCCGTATTTCTTATCGGACAAGGGGGTCATAAGTTCAAAGCGGAAAATATGGACATCGAGTCAATTGATCTGAATCTGCGTATGGCTCAATTTGAGATTACGCTCGTGGTTGAAGAAGCAGGGGGTAATATTTACGGATGCTGGCAATACAATAGCAATCTGTTTGAGGAAGATACGATTAATCGTCTTAATGGGTTTTATAAACAATTGCTTAAAGAAATTGTTTCCTATCCTGAAAAAAGAATTTCAGAGATCAATATCCTTTCCAAAAGAGAAGAGAAAAAGCTCCTCTTTGAATGGAATTCAACCACTGTCAATTATCCTGTCGATGTATGTTTGCATCAACTTATTACCGATCAAGCAACAAAATGTCCACAGGCTACAGCGCTAGTATTTGGTGACAAGTCAATGACTTATGAAGAATTAGATAAAAAATCAAACGGCTTGGCTATGGTCTTACATAAAAAAGGCATTGGGCCAGATTCACCAGTTGGTTTATATCACGATCGTTCTTTAAATATGGTTGTCGGATTGCTGGGTATTCTTAAAGCTGGCGGTTGTTATGTGCCTCTAGACCCCGACTTTCCATCTTATAGGTTGGAGTTGATGCTAGAAAGTGCTCAACCCACTATTATTGTAACTCAGGATGAATTAGTGGAGACTTTACCCGCGGGTAAATGGGAATCTGTTTATATTGAAGAAACAAGTGTAGCGAAATATCCTCCTAAAGTTGAAGGGCTTACCTCTGAATCACTTGCTTATATTATCTATACCTCCGGGTCCACGGGTAAACCTAAAGGAGTGGAAATTACACATCGCGCTTTGGTGAATTTCCTGATTTCAATGAAGTATGAACCTGGTATTAAGCAAGAAGATAGACTCTTAGCTGTAACTACGCTATCTTTTGATATTGCAGGATTAGAGATTTACCTGCCGCTCATATCTGGTGCGCAAATTATTTTAGCCTCACGAACGGAAGCGAAGGATGGTCGCCGACTAACTAGTCTTATTGAAGACTCGAATCCAACTATAATGCAAGCAACACCTGCAGCTTGGCAAATGCTACTGGATTCTGGTTGGATGGGAAAAGAAAATTTAAAGGTTCTTTGTGGGGGGGAAGCGCTGCAACCAGAATTAGCTGATCAACTTTGCATGTATAATGGAGAAGTTTGGAATCTTTATGGACCAACTGAAACAACGGTTTGGTCAACGATTATTAAAGTTGAAAAGAAAAGTGATGTAATCCCAATCGGACATCCTATCGCTAACACAAGAGTTTACATTTTAGATGAAAACATGAAGCCTCTTCCAGCAGGTTTTACTGGTCATCTTTATATTGGTGGTGATGGCCTCGCCCGTGGTTATTATAATCAACCGGAGCTAACCAAAGAGTCCTTTGTTGAGTTGACAATTGCCCGAGATGAAACCGAACGATTATATAAGACAGGAGATTTAGCACGATACACTATTAACGGAGCTATTGAATTTATTGGACGCCGTGATTCTCAAATTAAATTACACGGGTACCGTATCGAATTGAGCGAAATAGAAGCTGTACTTAATAAACATCCAGTCGTAAGTAAAGCGGTGGTGCTTTTACGCGATGACATGACAGGTGGATCGGGACTAGCAGCTTATATACAATCGATTGAAAATCACGACAATATAGTTCCCGAATTAAGGGCCTATCTTGGTGAACTTTTGCCTCATTACATGCAACCAACAGCTTACATGGTCATGGATGAGTTTCCTTTTACTCCCAATAAGAAGATAGATCGCAATGCACTTCCAATTCCATCATTAAAGCGTTCAGATCTAGGATCAGAATATGTTGCTCCTCAGACGCCCACGGAAAAAATACTCTGTGATATTCTAAACCGAGCATTTAAAAATGATAAAATTGGTATACACGACAACTTTTTCGAGTTGGGGGGCGATTCTCTAATGGCGGTTGAAATATTATCTAGTATTACTTCTGCCTTTAACCGTGAATTACCTATTGAAATATTCCTTCGTAATCCCACCGTGGAAAGTCTGGGGCAGTTTTATGATCTTATTCCCGAAAGCATCGACGATAATTCAATTAGCTCTAATGGCAGTTCAGATACAGGAAATGCTTATGATTTAATGAATAACAGTTATCTGGATATAGAACAGGTTAATGGTAAGAATGGCGATCGTACCGATCTTCCTAATGTGGATGCTGTTGCGCTGGCTTACATACCTGATGCTTTCCTCCCTCTCACGGGGTTATCTAAAGATGAAATATCACGAAAATGGTTTCAACATCAGCCTTTTGTCAGTAATTACTATGAGACACCATTTGGAAGAATAGGTATAGTCATGCTACCTCGATTGGGTGCAGAGCTTTATAAGGATCAAGAACCACTTGGAGATAATATCTTAAGTTCGTTAAAGCTAGCTGCTGAGATGGGTGCAAGTACCGTTTCACTTACTGGACTCATCCCATCAGCTACGGATTATGGACGGAGTATTAAGCATTGGATTAATGGTCATGACGATTTACCGGCGATTACTACAGGTCATGCAACAACAACGGCAACAATTGTTAAAACAGTTACGGGAATGCTCGCCCAAACCGATCGTGACCTTGCTGATGAAAAAGTAGCCATTGTTGGTCTAGGATCCATTGGATATGCAACCTTGAGGCTAATGCTCGAAGTTATGCCACATCCGCTTGAGCTTATCCTCTGTGATCTCTATCAGAAAGCTGATAGTTTGGAGGAAATTAGAAATGAACTAGTCGAAAAACTTGGATTTAATGGAGCTATTCGCGTTGTAACCACACGCGGGCGAATACCCGATGCTATTTATGACGCGTCTTTTGTTCTCGGTGCAAGTAATGTGCCAGGAATCTTAGATATTAAGCAGATAAAGCCAGGGACACTTCTAGTTGATGATTCGTTTCCTCCGTGTTTCCGCTTATCTGATGCCATTAGGCGTATCGAAGAACAACAAGATATTCTTTTTACCACAGGTGGGTTACTTAGATGTGCGAAAGAAATCAAAGAAACGATTTATTTACCGGATGGAGCGGGTGAATTATTTGCTAGCCTAGGTTTTGATAAAGTTCAACGATTAGCAGGTCGTGATCCACGTGAAATTACTGGTTGTATTCTTTCTAGCTTATTAACTGGGCACGGTCCAGATATTCAAACCACAATTGGTCCAGTCGAAGTCGAAGATTCGCTTGCCCATTATAAACTCCTCGAGAAGTTAGAACTTGAGGCCGCTCGTCCCCAGTGTGAAGGGTTCTTTATTGGTTCTGAGATAATCGAAAGTTTTAAAGAACGAGATGCTTCTTCAACTACACATGCCAAGACACTTTAAGTCCTTTCGGTTAGGGTATTAAAACGTGGATTCTTCTTTGATGCATCCATTGTGTGGAAGCAATCTGACAACTTTGCTTCGTGCATTTTATCGACCCCAACCCCTTACGTGGAAAAAGCTTCCCATGGGGTTGATCATAACTGCGTCAGTCCTAGCCCGATTCCCCTTTTATCAGTTTGAGCGATTTATTCACTCGAATGCAATCAATGATATTGTTTTGCCTTCTGACCCCATTTTTATCATTGGACACTGGCGTAGTGGCACAACACATCTGCATAATCTACTTAGCCAGGATCCTCAGTTCGGATCGATCAATTTTCTACAAACTGCATTGCCATGGGATTTCATTGGACAGGTTAAATTATCCAAAAAAATACTTAAATATTTTTTGCCAAAAAATCGTGGAATGGATAATGTTAAGCTCACAATTGATACCCCACAGGAAGAAGAAATGGCTTTGGGGAATATGGGGTCATTGTGTTATTACTACTGTTATTACTTTCCCCATGAAATAGAAAATCATTTCGATCGCGCGGTGTTATTTAAAGGAATATCAACCGAAGACTTAAAAAGGTTTGAGAATAATTTTCGTTATCTATTAAAAAAAATAACGCTATTTCATGGATTAAATAAAAGGCTGTTATTAAAAAACCCTGCTAATACAGGTCGAATACGTTGGCTACGGAAGCTTTACCCTAATGCGAAATTCATTCATATTCATCGCAATTCTTATTCTGTATTTTCTTCAACATTAAAACATTTCCATAGGACAATGGCTGCATTTGCCTGCCAATCTTATAGGAATATTGATTTTGAAAAGATAACGCTGCGTCATTATCGGCTTCTTATGCAGCGATATTTCAAAGATCGTAATTCCATCCCTGCTGAAAATTTATATGAGTTATCTTTAGATGCGGTCGAAAATAATGCGGTTATGGAGATTGATAAAATCTATCAACATTTCTCATTACCTAATAGGGTAAACGCTCTTGATTCCATTAAATATTACATTAAAAAATTGGGTAATTATAAAAAGAATAGTTATACTTTAACGAAAAACCAGATTTCAAATGTTAATAAAGATTGGGATTTTGTATTAAAAGAATATGGTTATAATATTCCGAATAAAATAGAGGTGGAGGATTAGAATCACAATTTCCTCTCTATAAGTTCATCGACAACTTGTGGATCTGCAAGGGTTGTTGTGTCACCGATTGCTTCAGGTGCATCTTCTGCAATTTTTCTCAATATACGGCGCATGATTTTGCCTGAACGTGTTTTAGGTAAAGCACTTGCAAATTGAAGTTTATCAGGCATAGCAATTGGGCCAATTTCGATGCGTACATGTTTAATTAATTCTTGCTTTAAGGCCTCATTCTCTTCAATTCCTTCAACCAGTGTAACAAAAGCATAAAGTGACTGGCCTTTTATATCATGAGGCATTGGAGCAACTGCTGCTTCTGCCACTTTAGAATGACTGACTAATGCACTTTCAACTTCAGCTGTTCCTATGCGGTGACCTGAGACATTGACTACATCATCAACCCGACCCATGAGCCAATAATCACCATCTTCGTCAATGCGGCATCCATCTCCCGTAAAGTATTGATCCTTGTAAGTATTAAAGTAGGTATCGATAAAACGTTCGTGATCACCCCACATAGTACGCATCATACCGGGCCAGGGTTTTTTAATACAGAGTTTACCACCTTCATTTCTATTACATTCGGTGTTATCATCACGCAGGATGATAGGTTCAATTCCAAAAAACGGTTGCGATGCGCTACCTGGTTTTAAAACGTGGACCCCAGGGAATGGAGTAAGCAAGTGGCCTCCAGTTTCTGTTTGCCACCATGTGTCAACAATAGGACAACGTTCATGACCGATATTCCGATAATACCACATCCAGGCTTCGGGATTTATTGGTTCTCCCACTGTACCGAGTACGCGAATCGAATTTAAATTATACTTAGCAGGCCATTTATCGCCTTGGGCAATTAATGCGCGAATCGCTGTTGGTGCCGTGTAAAATACGGTAACCTTATACTTTTCACAAACTTGCCAAAATCTACCGGGATCAGGATAAGTAGGTACACCTTCAAAAATAAGGCTAGTCGATCCGTTGGCAAGAGGGCCGTAAACTATGTAACTGTGTCCAGTAACCCACCCAATATCTGCTGTGCACCAGTAAATGTCCTCTTCATGGATATCAAAAATATATTTGTGGGTAAGACTAGTATGTAAAAGATATCCAGCAATGGTATGGACAACACCCTTCGGTTTACCCGTAGAACCTGAGGTGTAAAGGATAAATAGCATATCCTCCGCGTCCAATGTTTCAGCTGGACAATCTGAGTCAACCTGATCCATCTCCTCGTGATACCAGAGGTCGCGTCCTTCAATAAAACTACATGGTTCCTCATTTCGTTTTACCAAAATGACTTTTTCTATCGTGGAGGTATTTTTTAACGCTTGATCAGAAATATCTTTGAGATAGATAAGTTTACCTGAGCGCAATCCAATATTTGCAGTAATGAGTATTTTGCAGTCTGAATCATTTATACGATCAGCCAATGAATCTGCACTGAATCCACCAAAGATAACAGAATGAATAGCGCCAATTCTGGCACAACCAAGCATCACAATTGGCAACTCCAGAATCATTGGCATATAAATTGCAATTCGGTCTCCTTTTTTTACGCCCTGTCTCTTAAGTACATTGGAAAATTTACATACTTCTCTATGTAATTCTTCATAAGTGAGTTGTTTAGTTTCTTCATCTGATTCACCTTGCCATATTAAAGCTGGTTTAGTCCGTCGATCAGTTTTTAAGTGTCGGTCAAGACAATTTGTGGTGATGTTTATTTCACCGTCCTCAAACCATGTATGTTCGATTTTACGTGCCTTAGTGTCCCATTCATACTTGCGAGCAACAGTTGGGCTCTTAATCCATTCCAACGATTCTGCTTGCTCCAACCAGAATCTATCAGAGTCGTTTATGGAACGATCATACATTTCACGATACTTTTGCGCATTGATGTGGGACCTTAATACGACTTCATCCGACGGTGGAAAAGTACGCTTTTCAGTCATTAATGAATCGGTAGAAATAACTTTATTATTTTCGGACATATTCAGTTTGTTTCTTAAAAGTATTGAAAATCAAATTGTCGTCATAATTATTATTAGCTGTCAACAATTCCTACTGCCTTTAAAAAATCGTTGTGGGGAAAAATACTTTTCTGGATAATAATCAGGGCCATCAATATTCAGTATCTTAAAGACGATAAATTGCGATGCAAGAAAAGAGACACCTGAGCCTGAACCTGCCATACCACCTACAATATATAAACGCTTGTTATCTTGTAGGCCAATGAGAGGGAATTCATCGGGAGTCATGCCAACTGTCCCACTCCATTCATTGGTGATATTGATTCCTTTAATGCTAAAGTACGGTTTCAAAAAGGCCGCCACATATTTTGTTATAAAACGTGAAGGCTGGTTCTTTCCAGCTTCCTTGTCGGGGACCACAGACATATCCGATCCCAAAAGGATTCCGTTTTTCGTGCGATTGAAAAACATTCGTGGCGTACTGATGGCTATACCTTGTTGCATTTTTCCACCATGGCTATTCCCAAAAGCAGCTTGGGTTTGTCCTGCTTTTAGTATATCATGGAATTCTTTGAACAACGAAGGGGTATGAGATTCTGTGGCATTAATTACATAACGGGCTGTAATCAAACCTCGATTTGTATGGATTTCATAATGATTGCCTATGTCTTTGACCGAGTTTACTTTAGTGCGTGTATATAACGCTACATCAGGTGATTTAAGTGCCACTTGAAACAGGCCCCAAATCCACTTTGCAGGATGCCAGTTGGCAGTACCACGCGAATAACCAGCATTATTACTTGTTATTATTCCTGCTTTCTCCATAGCTTCCTCTTTAGAGATACTAATCCAATCGGTGAATCCCATTTCCTCCCCCATTTGCTGGGCCTTAAATGGTTTATTTTTGTCCTCTTCACTCGTAGTCCAGACCCACCCTTTTTTTACATAGTCACATTCAATCCCTTCATTTCTAATTGTTTGTTCAATCATTTTGTTACTTTTTATACCAGCAATCACATAAGGCCGAGCAAAAGCATGGGCAGTGGTTATTTTTTCCTTTTTGCTTAAATCAGGACGTGACTTTTTCAAATTTTTTAAAACTGTGTTGTAGACGTAATAATAGTAACGGCCCATAGTAACAACACCTGCATTACGGCCACCTGAACCGCTCGCAGCTTCGTTCATTTCAAGAACAACCATTTTTTTCTTACCGTATTTTGACCAATGATAGGCAGCCCCTGCACCTGAAAACCCAGCTCCAATAACCACAACATCAGCTCGCTCAGGAAATTTAAAGTTAGATGAATTTCCCCAAGGATGATTTTCCAGGGGGTTTTTATCCTTTAACCAAACAGGGGTCTTCGATACCGGATCCTTAAACTGGACTCTATTATTTGAATTTGGAATCGTTTCCCATATAGTTTTAAAAGACCATGTAAAAAAAAGTCGCAAACGGTGAACCAGGGTTTTCTCTGGATACATTGTATTAATCCAAGTTCGAGCCGCACGAATTTCGTGCTGGCGCATGCTAAGGAGCAACTCAAAAACAAGAAGAAATCTTTTCATAAGTCTATTATAGATTAAAGCGACGTGAAAAGGTATATTAAATGATAAAATATAAATTATCGAATCTACTCAATGTACTTCTTAATAATCAGTTTTTAATGAACTAAAATTATGGATTTTTAAATAAATTAGCCAATCAGAAATTACACTTGTGCTTGCTAAAGCTTTTAAAGATGGAGAAAACAGTTGAAAGGT
>PNEW01000020.1 GCA_002922725.1 Verrucomicrobia bacterium Opi.OSU.00C
CTTCACCTGTGCGTATCAAGATCATGGAGATTATTGAGTCCTTTCGGGCGAAATTTAAAGAACTTGAAGATGAACGTGAACGCAAAATTGATTCGATTGAAGCGGGTGATGATATAGAATCAGGTGTTATTAAACAGGTAAAAGTGTATGTAGCTACCAAACGAAAAATTCAGGTCGGTGACAAGATGGCTGGTCGGCATGGTAATAAAGGGGTAATTGCCAAGATTGTACCAGAAGAAGATATGCCTTATATGCCGGATGGTACATCTATCGAGATATGCCTTAATCCATTAGGTGTTCCCAGTCGTATGAATGTGGGACAGGTGTTGGAAACACACCTTGGTTGGGCTTGTAAAAAGCTTGGGATTAAAGTTGCTACTCCTATTTTTGACGGAATTTCTGAAGAACGTATCCGCGAATATCTAGGAGAAGCAGGGTTACCTAAGAGTGGAAAAAAGCCGACTTTACGATGGTCGAACAGGAGAACCCTTTGACCAAGAGATTGTCGTCGGGTACATTTATATGTTGAAACTTAATCATTTGGTAGCTGATAAAATTCACGCGCGCGCGGTTGGTCCCTATAGTCTTATTACTCAGCAACCATTAGGCGGAAAAGCCCAATACGGTGGTCAACGATTCGGTGAGATGGAGGTGTGGGCTCTCGAAGCCTATGGCGCTGCTTACACTTTGCAGGAACTGCTTACCGTAAAATCAGATGATGTCGGGGGTCGCACGAAAATTTATGAGCAGTTGGTAAAAGGAGATAATAGTTTACAGGCTGGAACACCACAGTCCTTTAACGTCTTAATGAAAGAAATGCAGAGTCTGTGTTTGGATGTAAGGTTGGGCAGTGAGGATCCATTCGCACATCAGCAATAAACATTTTGTAAAGGAATATAAAATATGAGTGTACAAGAAGTAAAAGAATTCTTAGGGTTTGAAAAGGATCAATCATTTGACGCCGTGGCTATTTCTGTAGCTTCCCCAGATACGATTCGTTCGTGGTCTCGCGGTGAGGTAAAAAATCCTGAAACGATCAATTATCGGACATTTAAACCTGAACCAGGTGGTTTGTTTTGTCAGCGTATATTTGGCCCCGTCCGTGACTACGAGTGTGCCTGTGGTAAATACAAAAGAATTAAGTACAAGGGTGTAGTTTGTGACCGCTGTGGTGTTGAGGTGACAGTTTCCCGAGTCCGTCGTGAGCGAATGGGACATATTGAATTGGCTGTTCCCGTCACGCATATTTGGTTTCTGAAAAGTATGCCTAGTCGCCTAGGGCTTTTGATGGATATGACTGCACGTAGCCTTGAGCGTGTAATTTATTATGAAAATTACATGGTTATTGATCCTGGAAAAACGCCGCTTGAACTTAAGCAATTATTGACTGAACAGGAGTACCAGCAGGCAGTCGATGAATATGGAGACGATGCTTTCGAAGCTTTGATGGGGGCGGCAGCGCTAGGTGAAGTTTTAACTAAAATGGATATGAGTGTTGTCATAGACGAATTACATGAACAACTGCATAGCACACGATCTAAGCAAATTAAAAAGAAATTATCAAGACGACTAAAAGTCGTTCAAGGTTTTATCAATTCTAAAACCAGACCTGAATGGATGGTACTTGGGGCACTACCTGTCATTCCACCAGACTTGCGTCCTCTTGTTCCTTTGGAAGGTGGAAGGTTTGCAACAAGTGATCTCAACGATTTATACCGCCGCGTAATCAATCGTAATAATCGATTAAGGAATCTGCTTCAACTCAAGACACCTGATGTCATTATTCATAACGAGAAACGCATGCTACAGGAGGCTGTTGATGCACTTTTGGACAATGGTCGACATGGGCGAGCTGTGACAGGTGCGGGTAATCGGCCTCTTAAATCGCTCAGTGATATGCTTAAAGGTAAGCAAGGCCGTTTTCGGCAGAATTTATTAGGCAAAAGAGTAGATTACAGTGGACGTTCTGTAATTGTGATAGGACCAGAATTAAAACTAAACCAATGTGGTCTTCCTAAAAAGATGGCGCTTGTTCTATATGAACCTTTCATCATCCGGCGATTAAAAGAATTTGGCTTTGTACACACGGTACGCGGTGCACGTAAGATGATAGAAAAGCGTTCACCTGAGGTTTGGGATATACTTCAAGAAGTTACTGAGGGACACCCTGTTTTGCTTAATCGTGCACCGACCTTGCATCGCCTTTCGATTCAAGCATTTGAACCGACACTGATAGAGGGTGATGCGATTCGTTTGCACCCGCTAGTATGTCACGCCTATAATGCAGATTTCGATGGAGATCAGATGGCTGTGCATGTCCCTCTTTCTCTAGAAGCAATTCTTGAGGCCAAGATGCTGATGATGAGTACACACAATATATTTTCTCCTTCAAGTGGTGATCCTGTGCTTACTCCATCACAAGATGTAGTTTTGGGGGCCTATTATCTTACCTTAGAGCCGAAACAAGAGGTTTCTAAAGATACAGCTCTCCCGCTTATAGCAAACGCGCAAGAAGTAGAATTAGCAGAAATAGACGGAGTCTTTAATAAACACGACAGGATAAGGTATGTGAATCCAGATTTTAATAGGGATACTGTTTATGGAAATAGAGACAATAAAATTATTGTTACAACTGTTGGGCGAGTGCTTTTTAACCAAATATGGCCTAGTGGAATCGGGTTTATAAATTTTGCGGTTGCGAAATCAATGCTTGGTGACCTTATCCTTAATACCTATAAAACCGCTGGGCGTATTGCTACCGTAGAGGTAGTTGATGCTTTAAAAGAACTTGGTTTTCAAATTGCTACAAAGGCCGGTATATCAATTGGAACTGAGGACATGATAATTCCCGAAGACAAGGAAGAAATCGTAGATCACGCTCGTGATCAGGTAAAAGAAGTTGAAAGTCAATACCGCAGGGGAATTATCACACAGGGTGAACGCTATAATAAGATAATTGATATATGGACAAGTGCGACAGATACAATAGCAAAATCAGTTTATGACCGGCTGCAGGACAATATGGGTAAAGATGAAGTTAACCCAGTTTATTTGATGATGGATTCGGGAGCAAGGGGTAATCGTCAACAAGTGCGTCAACTTTGTGGAACTCGTGGTCTTATGGCGAAACCATCAGGTGAAATTATTGAACGCCCAATTTTATCGTCATTTCGTGAGGGATTAACCGTGTTGGAATATTTTATATCTACACATGGAGCTCGAAAAGGATTGGCTGATACAGCTCTTAAAACAGCCGATGCTGGTTACCTTACCCGGAAACTATGTGATGTAGCGATGGATGTTATTATTACTTGTAGCGACGATGGGAATAGGGATGGTATTATCAAAACGGCAATCTATGAAGGTGATGATGAGATAGTCAGTCTTTATGACCGTATTGTAGGTCGCTGTTCTTCTGAAGATATTTTTAATCCTTCCGACGTCGATGAACTACTTATTGGTAATGGTCTTTTAATAACTGATGAAATAGCTCATAGGATTGAAGAAATGGGTATTGAGAAAGTGAAGGTTATGAGTCCGCTTACACATACCCGCCGATCTAGCCTTCCGGCACAAGCTTATGGCATCAATCCGGCTACTAATTCAATGGTTAATATTGGTACCGCTGTTGGTATTATAGCAGCGCAATCTATTGGTGAACCGGGTACTCAACTTACGATGCGAACTTTTCATATTGGTGGGATTGCAAGCCAGATATCTAAAAGTAACGTAATACAGGTTCGCAATAAGGGTATCGTTAAATATCGAGGTCTTCGTATGGTTCAGGTAAATGAGGGAGCTAATGTAGTTATCAATAAGACAGGCGGTATTATTATTGCCGATGAAAATGGTAGAGAACTTGAAAATTATAATATCCCTGCCGGTGCTGTGATTTCCCTAGAAGATGGTGGCAATATCAAAGAAAATGATACTTTGGCTCAATGGGATCCACATAATGTCCCCATTCTTTCAGAGAAAGGTGGTGTAATTGGTTTCAAGGACATGATACCTGGAGTCACGGTCAAGAGAGAACTTGACCCTGCCACAGGTCAGATTGCTACTGTTGTCATTGAGCATAAAGAAGATTTAAGTCCACAAATCGAGATTTACCATAGCGATGAAATTGAGGGATCAGGCAAAGGTAATGTGAATTCAAAGAAAGGGAAACTTCTATCAACATATTCGATACCTACAGGTGCTCAGATTCAGGTTAATAATCAAGACATTATAACACCTGGATCGCTCCTTGCTAAAACACCGCGTCAAGCCTCTAAAACTCAGGATATAACTGGTGGTTTACCACGTGTAGCCGAGTTATTTGAAGCACGTCGTCCAAAAGAGGCTGCTGTAATGGCTAAAGTTGATGGTATTGTTTCCATGGGGGGGATGGTCCGCGGTAAGAAAAAATTAATAGTTACGAATGAGGAATCGGAACTTGTTGAGGAACATCTTATTCCTCATAATAAGCATATCGTGGTCCAGCCTGGTGACCTTGTATATAAAGGTCAGCATATTACTGAAGGTGCTGCTGATCCTCATGAAATACTTGAAATCCTTGGCCCAAGTGCAGTCCAAGAATATCTGATGAGCGAAATTCAAAAAGTTTATCGGTTACAAGGTGTTTCGATTAATGATAAGCATATTGAATTGATTATTAGCCAAATGTTACGAAAAGTTCGTATCAATGACCCTGGGGACAGTGATTTCTTTTGGGGTGAACAAGTAGATAAAGAATCCTTTATACAGGACAATGAACGTATCATCGATGCGGGTGGGAAACCCGCTGAAAGTGAACCAGTATTGTTGGGAATTACTAAGTCTTCGATTGAAACGGAAAGCTTTATTTCTGCAGCTTCATTCCAAGAAACGACTCGCGTTCTTACCGATGCAGCCACTTTGGGGAAAGTAGATCAACTAAATGGTTTTAAAGAAAATGTAATTATGGGGCATCTTATCCCTGCTGGAACGGGATTGCCTTTATACCGACGTTTGCGTATTAATTCCTTAGGACCAGAAGTACTTGAGAGTGAAACAGTAGAGGAAGAAGAAGCTAGTTGATTTAAATAAACTAACTGAGCAATATTAAATATTTTAAAATATGTCTTGATATAAAGGAAAGAAAGAATACTTTTTGCTCTTTCTCTATTAAATTTAGCTGGTCGACATGCCTACGATCAATCAATTAGTTAAAAGTCCACGTAGGATTGCAAAATCCAAAACAAAATCTCCTGCTTTAAAAGGTAATCCTTTTAGACGTGGTGTATGTGTACAGGTTATGACGAGGACCCCAAAGAAGCCGAATTCAGCTATTCGAAAAGTGGCGAAAGTTCGATTAACGAATGGGATGGAAGTTATCGCTTATATTCCAGATGAAGGCCATAATCTACAAGAACATAATATCGTCCTCGTACGAGGTGGGCGCATAAAGGATCTTCCTGGTGTTCGTTACCATATAGTGCGTGGAGCGTTAGATTGCCTGGGAGTGGATAAGCGTCGACGTAGTCGCTCCAAATACGGTGTAAAGAGGCCAAAGGCAGCTAATTAATTAAACGCAAAATGCGTTTTTCTGACCCCTTATCTTATATTTATCATGTCTCGTCGACGAAAAGCAGAGAAAAGAACTTTAATACCAGATCCCAGATATAGTAGCACTCTGGTTAGTCATCTTATCAATATTGTGATGCAGGACGGGAAGAAGTCCACTGCCCAGAAGATTGTTTATGGTGCCTTTGAAGGTGCTAGTGAAAAGTTGGAAAAAGGTGATCCTATAGATTTATTACTTGGTGCTATGGAAAACATCCGACCTAAACTTGAGGTTAAAAGTCGTCGAGTAGGAGGTCAAACTTATCAGATCCCTATGGAAGTTACTTTTGAAAGACAACAAAGTTTGGCTTTACGTTGGATTTGTGATGCTGCATTTCGTAAAAAAGGCGTTTCGCTTAAGCGTGCGCTCGCCCAAGAGATTGTTGACGCCTACAATAATACAGGTACGGTAGTTAAGAAAAAAGAAGATACCCATCGAATGGCACAAGCAAATCGTGCATTTGCCCATTTACGCTGGTAAGCATTATAAGCATTAATCTCTACCCCTATGGATTTAGTCTCAGAGCTTTCTATTGCCAACTCTACCGAGCGTAAGTTTCCGCTCGAATATACGCGCAATATTGGCATTGCCGCACATATTGATGCGGGAAAAACTACGACGACTGAACGTATCCTATTTTATTCTGGAGTTGTACACCGATTGGGTGAAGTTCATGATGGTAATACAACGACCGATTGGATGGAGCAAGAACGTGAACGTGGAATTACAATTACTTCGGCTGCTATATCTTGTAACTGGATAACTAAGGGTGGACCTTATGCAGATATTCAGCATCAAATTAATATTATTGATACTCCGGGTCATGTTGATTTTACAGCAGAAGTAGAACGATCCTTACGGGTTCTTGATGGAGCAATAGGTGTTTTCTGTGCCGTGGCAGGTGTGCAACCACAGTCAGAAACAGTTTGGCGGCAAATGGATAAGTATAATGTGCCTCGTATTGCTTTTGTTAATAAAATGGATCGCACAGGAGCTGACTTCTACAGTTGTGTCGAAGATATACGAACAAAACTTGGTGGTAATGCGCATCCAATTTATTTACCTATTGGAAATGAAGCAGATTTTAAGGGTCTTATAGATTTGGTAAAAATGGAGGCATTGATCTACGATGCGAGTGATTCTACTGGAATAACATTTACTTCTTGTGAAATACCAAAGGAATTGGAGTCCAAATCAGCAGAATTTCGTGACGCACTTGTTGAGGCATTAGCTGACATTGATGATGAAATTGCAGAAAAATATCTCGACGGCAGTGAACTAAGTGTTGAACAAATACAACAAGCAATACGTAAAAGTACATTAGAATTGAAAATGATTCCCGTCATTCCTGGAACTGCTTTTAAAAATAAAGGAGTTCAGATGCTTTTTGATATGGTCATTGATTACCTGCCGAGTCCTTTGGATTTACCTCCAGTTGTTGGACATAAAGATGATAGTTCAACCATCGATATTAGACCTGATGATAATGGAAAAGTAAGCGCACTCGCTTTCAAGTTGATGACTGACCCTTATGTTGGTAAGCTCGTTTTCATCCGTATTTATGCTGGTACCATAGCTAAAGGAAGCAACCAATACAACCCGCGAACTGGTCGAATGGAAAGAATTAGTCGTCTAATGATTATGAAAGCAGATCATCGGGAAGATATTGATTTAGCCCATAGTGGAGATATTTGTGCCATTATTGGGGCTAAAAATATAATAACTGGAGATACTCTCTGTGATAGAAATGAACAAGTACGGTTAGAGCCTCCAACTTTTCCTGAACCTGTTATCTCCATGTCGATTGAGCCCGATAGCAAAGGGGAGCAAGAAAAATTATCCATTGCATTGCAAAGACTCGCAGCAGAAGATCCAACGTTTCAAGTATCAAGCAATCAAGAAACTGGTCAAACAATTATTGCAGGGATGGGGGAGCTTCACTTGGAAATTATCCGTGATCGTTTATTTCGTGAGTTCAAGGTTGAAGCAGATGCAGGTAAACCACAAATCGCCTACCGCGAAACGATTAAAATTGCATCTGAAGGTGAAGGTAAATTTATTCGTCAATCAGGAGGACGTGGTCAATATGGGCATGTGGTGATAAAAATAGAACCCAATGTTAAAGGAAAAGGAATTGAAGTCATCAATGAAATAGTAGGAGGTGTTATCCCGAGAGAATTTATCAAACCCACAACTGATGGTATCCACGAGGCAGCTAATAATGGGACTGTTGCGGGCTTTCCAGTAATTGATTGGATAGCGAGGATTGTAGATGGAAGCTTTCATGAGGTTGACTCTTCTGAAATGGCATTTAAAATGGCTGGTATCTTTGCCTTTAAAGACGCGATGAATAAGGCAAACCCCATTCTTCTTGAGCCTATAATGAAAGTTGGAGTAAGCACTCCTGAAGAATACCAAGGGGATATTATGGGTGACCTTAGTCGTCGTCGAGGTCAAATTCAAGGGATCGAGACCAAAAGTAATTTAATGATGATTTCTTCTATTGTGCCACTTGAAAGAATGTTTGGTTACTCCACTGATGTGAGGTCGTTATCAAAAGGTCGTGCATCTTTTTCCATGGAGCCATCTCACTTTGATCAGGTACCCGCCAGCCTTTTAGAAAAAATTGTTGAAACTTCAGCACGTAAACCTGCAAGAAAATAGAGACTATGGCTAATCAGAGAATTCGCATTAAATTAAAAGGTTATGACTATCGGGTCGTGGACCAGTCTGCCGCTGAAATTGTCGACACAGCAAAACGCACCGGAGTCCGTATTGCTGGTCCTGTTCCCCTTCCAGTTCATATTGAAAAAGTTACAGTCAATCGTTCACCCCATGTTAATAAAAAGTCCATGGATCAATTTGAGACCCGTACCCACAAACGCTTGATTGACATTTTAGATCCTACAGCGCAAACGGTTGATGAGCTAAAAAAACTTAACCTTCCCGCAGGGGTTGACATTACGATAAACGTCTAGCAGTATTTTTCACTTTCATTTTATATATGTGTTAATTTTATAAAGCTTAAAGCTAAATCCTCTAATGCAGGGCTATGCTAAAAGGAAGCTGAATTAGATTAGGCTTAAGCTTCCCTCTGCCACTTAGAACTATGATATATACATTAATTGGTAAAAAAGTTGGTATGACTCAGGTTTATGACGGTGAAAACCGGCTGCTCCCTGTGACTGTGGTTGAAGCTGGGCCTTGCTATATAGCCCAAGTTAAAACGCCCGATACTGATGGATATAATGCCATCCAAATTGGTTACGGATCGAAAAGAGCCAATAAAATTCGTAAAAGTGAAGCAGGTCACTTTAAAAAAGCAGGTATTGAAGTGAAAACTGCTCTTCGTGAAGTACGCTGTCATGAGCCTATTGATTATAAAGTTGGTGATGTATTAACTGTTTCAGGTTTTAAAGAAGGTCAAAAAGTAGATATCATTGGAGTGACCAAGGGGAAAGGGTTTCAAGGAGTAATGAAGCGCTATAATTTTGGGGGTGGTCCAGATTCTCATGGATCTATGACTCATCGTAGAGGTGGATCTTACGGTCAATGCCAATGGCCCGGTCGGGTTTATAAAGGTAGAAAAATGCCCGGTCACATGGGGTATGTCCGTCGGACCGTACAAAATTTAAAGGTGGTCCGTATAGTTGAAGATAAAAATGTAATTCTACTTAAAGGAAGCCTGCCAGGTCCTAATGGAAGTCAAGTTTTGATTAGAACAGCTAAAAAAGCTAGAACTGCTGCTTAAACATTTATTATCCTTACAATGAAATTAAAAGTATATACGTCTGACGGTGGGAATAGTAAGAAAAAGGAATTTGCTATTCCCGAATTTGAAGGAGATAAAGGACTTTATGCATTAAAACAAACTGTAATTGCTTATCAGGCAAATCAACGGCTAGGATGTGCTTCGACAAAAACTCGAGGTGAAGTCAGAGGCTCAGGTAAAAAACCCTGGCGTCAAAAAGGTACTGGTATGGCCCGAGCTGGCAGTCGACGTTCTCCAATTTGGCGAGGTGGAGGAATTACATTTGGACCTCGTATTCGAGATTATAGCCAACAAATAAATAAAAAAGTGAAAACTCTTGCTTTCCAACGGGCTATTTTTGATCGAGTGGTTGACGGCGATGTTGGAGTGATTGAAAGAATCGAAATCAGTGAACCTAAAACAAAACTTTTGAATGGAATTATTGAAAAAATAGCACCACAGGGAAGTGTTCTTGTCGTTGATGATAATTTTAGTGATCCGGCTAAATTGGCTGCACGTAATATTGAACGTGTTGCAATAACTGAAGCTGATACAGTAAATGCATTCGATTTTACACATTATGATAAAATTATATTAAGTACCAAGGGTATCGAGAAGGTATTAATTCGCGTACAGAAAGGAAAACCATAATGCTCGATACTAACCAAATATTAAAAGAAATCATTATTACGGAAAAAGCTACCATGCTTTCTTCGAACACAAACCAATATACGTTTAATGTTTTTTCTCATGCAACGCGTACGAATATTGCTAAAGCAGTCGAAAAAGTCTTTTCCGTAACGGTTACAAAAGTTAATATTTTAAATGTTAAACCCAAGATCAAACGAGACCGCACGCGTCATGGAAAGCTCGGGAGTAAAGGCGGAATGAAAAAAGCAATAGTTTCTCTGAAGGAGGGAGACCAGCTTGAAGTAATTTAATTTTTAAATATTCACTATATGGCTATTATAAATACAAGACCTTTAACTCCAGGCCAACGCTTTCATGTTGGAAACAAACTCGATCTTGATAGTAAGCGTCCCGAAAAAAGGCTGTCGAAGTTTCAAAAAAGGACTGGCGGGCGTAATACCTATGGTAGAATTACTTCAAGGAGACGTGGTGGTGGTCACGCTCGGTTATATCGTAAAATCGATTTTAAAAGAGAGAAGTTAGAAATTCCTGCAAAAGTTCAAGCTTTAGAATATGACCCTAATAGATCAGGCAACATTGCATTGCTTGTCTATGCTGATGGCGAAAAGCGCTACATCTTGGCACCAAATAAAGTTAAAGTGGGAGATATACTGTTAAGCACGAAAACAAAGCTGGTTTTCAATCCTGGAAACAATCTACCATTAAAGTTAATCCCACCTGCTACTAAAGTTCACGCCATTGAAATGCAGCCTGGTAAAGGTGCACAAATTGCACGCTCGGCTGGAGCGGCTGCTCAGCTTGTATCCATTGAAGATAACCGTGCTACATTAAAAATGCCTAGTGGTGAAATTCGAATGATTCACTCAAATTGTAATGCAACGATTGGTGAAGTAGGAAACTCTGATCATAAAATAATATCACTTGGTAAAGCAGGTAGAAATCGTTGGAAGGGTCGTCGACCTAGAGTGAGAGGAGTTGCTATGAATCCAGTTGACCACCCTATGGGTGGAGGTGAAGCAAAAACCTCAGGAGGAGGACACCCGGTTTCTCCATGGGGACAACTTTCCAAAGGGTTCCCCACGAGGCATAACAAAGTATCAGAAAAAATGATTCTTATTCGAAGAACAGGACGTAAAGTAAAACGCTAACATTTTTTATTCATATGTCACGATCTATTAAAAAAGGGTTTTTTGTCGATCCCAGTCTCTGGAAAAAAATTAATGCAGCGCAGAAAAGTACATCAAGGAAGCCTATTCGAACTTGGTCTCGAAGATCAACTGTCACACCAGAGTTTGTTGGTCTAACCTTTGAGGTTCATAATGGCAAAAGTTTTATAGCTGTTCATATTACCGAAAATATGGTGGGACACAAACTTGGTGAATTTTCTCCAACCAGAACTTTTAGATCGCATAACCCACATACTAAGAAAGCTATATAAGATAATAACTGTCTATATCTTTAATTATATTATGGAAGTCCAAGCGCTAACAAAATACGCCCATATGTCCCCAAAGAAAGTACGTGATATTACACGTGAAATCCAGGGTCGTAAAGCTAACGAAGTGCTAGATATGTTGAGGTTTATTCCTCGTAAGTCAGCGCGATTGGTAACCAAGACTTTACGGTCAGCTTTAGCTAATGCTGAAAACAATCATAACCTTCTATCTGACACTCTTTTTATATATAGGGCAATCGTGGAGGAAGGCCCTTCCCTTGGACGTTTTAAAGCAGGTGCACGTGGTTCAGCTAAACCAAGAGAAAAGCGAATGAGTCACATTCGGATTGTGCTCTCTGATAGTGAGAATAAATCATAAGGCAATATTATGGGACAAAAAGTTAATCCAATAGGATTCCGTTTACAGGTTCGACGAGATTGGGAGTCGCGATGGTATGCTGGAAAAAAAGAATTTGGTTTGCTCCTGAAAGAGGATTTTGAAATTCGCTCTTATTTAAACAAAAAATTAAAGTATGCCGCGGTACCTCGACTTTTTATTGAACGAGCGAGCAACCGTATTCGGCTAAAGCTTTTTACCGCTCGCCCTGGAATTGTTATTGGCCGTAAGGGCCAAGAGTTGGATAAGGTTAAAGCGGATCTTCACAAATTGCTGAATAAAGAAGTACTGCTTGATATTCAGGAAGTAAAGAAACCAGACCTTGTAGCACAGCTCATGGCTGAGAATGTAGCTTTACAACTTGAAAGACGTATTTCCTTTCGCCGGGCAATGAAGAAATCTGTACAAACTGCTATGAGTCTTGGTGCAGAAGGCATTCGTATTCAAGTATCTGGTCGCTTAGGTGGTTCAGATATTGCTCGAACAGAATCCCAACGTGCAGGACGAGTTCCATTACACACTTTACGCGAAAGTATCGATTACGGATTTGCTGAATCGAGTACTGTTTATGGAGTAATAGGAGTAAAATGTTGGATGTGTACTAAACCTGATGAAAATCCACTTAGTGGATAGATAAAATATGGCTCTTATCCCTTCCAGAACAAAATATCGTAAATCACAACGCGGTCGTATGCGAGGTAATGCCAAGCGTGGAGATAAACTTGTCTTTGGTAATTATGGTGTACAAAGCTTATCAACAGGGTGGGTGACTGCAGAGCAGATAGAAGCTTCTCGTGTTGCTATAAATCGTAACCTCAGACGTCGAGGGAAGGTTTATATCCGTGTTTTCCCGCAGAAACCTATTTCAAGTAAACCCGCAGAAACCCGTATGGGTAAAGGCAAAGGTGCAACTGAAGCTTGGGTTGCCGTCGTAAAACCGGGAGCTATTCTTTTTGAAGTATCAGGTGCTAGTTATAATGCTGCACGTGAAGCCTTGAGTCTTGCCGATGGCAAATTGCCCTTGAAATGCCGATTTATTAGTCGTGAAGAACAAATATAAACTTTATAATAATGAAAGCTAAGGATATACGCGAATTAGATGTTTCTGAAATTGAGAAAAAGCGTCGTGACACCTGTGATCAATTACTTCACATGAAACTACACAAAGAGACGGGACAAGTAGAAAGCCCAAGTGAAATCCGCAACTTGAGACGTGAAATAGCTCGCCTTTCAACAATTGCAGGGGAGAAACGACGTGCAAAAAAAGAGGAATAAAATTTTATTAATATGGATTCAAAATTAAGAAAAAAAAGAAAAGAGATTATTGGTGTTGTAACGGGCCGATCCGGTGATAAAACAATTAAAGTTACTTATGCCTATAAAATTCCTCACGCTCGTTACTTAAAAGAGATAAAGCGGGAAACTATTATCCATACCCATGATGAAAAGAATGAATGTGGAATAGGAGATAAAGTAGAAATAATGGAAACACGACCCTTGAGTAAATTGAAACGCTGGCGTGTCACGCGAGTTCTTGAAAAAACTCCTGAAGCTAGTAATTAAGTCGAATTTAATTTTATTTTGTATTGGAGAAAAAATGTTACAACTATTGAGTAAACTTGATGTCGCTGATAATACTGGCGCAAAAAGTGCGAAAATGATTCGTAGACTTGGTCAATTAAAGAATACGGCGTCCGTTGGTGATATTATTGTAGTTAATATCAAAGAATGTACCACTACAGCTACGGTCAAGAAAGGTGAAGTTGTAAGGGCTGTTGTTGTTCGCACAAAAGTTCCAATACGACGAACAGACGGTAGTTATTTACGCTTTGATAGTAATGCTATTGTAATTCTAGATGCTGCTGGAAATCCTCGTGGTACCCGTATTTTTGGGCCTGTTGCGCGTGAATTGAGACAGAAAAATTTCATGAAAATTATAAGTTTGGCACCAGAAGTTTTATAGTATGAAAAGACGAATAAAAGCAGGGGATGAGATAAAAGTTATTGCCGGTAATAATAAAGGTGATCACGGCAAAGTTTTACAAGTATTTCCACGAAAAGATCAGATCCTTGTTGAGGGAATGAATATGAAGACACGCCATCAAAAAGCAAATGGTGCTGATGGTCAGAAAAACCCTGATGGTGGAATTGTAAAGAGGGAAGCCCCATTTCATATTTCTAATGTGATAAAAATCGAAGAAAATGAGAGTCAGTCTGTAAACAGTGAGTCTACTAAAAAGAAGGAGAAGAAATCTAAAAAGTAATATTTTAACAATATATTAATTTTTACTAAAAACTATACTCAGATTTATCTTGATAACTAGATATGTCACCTGAACAATTATGTATACTTTGCAATATTTAATTCTCTTAACTCTTCCTGTGAGGTAAGCAATGCAAAATCCTGTATTAAAAACACAATATTTAGAATCTATTATCCCGATTATGATGAAGAGCCGAAGCTATAAAAATAAGCACCAGGTTCCATCAGTCGAAAAGATTGTACTAAATTCTGGGATAAGTTCTTTATTGGACAGGAATGCGATTGAGGAAACCGTTCGTGAAATGAGTATTCTTTCAGGTCAAAAACCGATCATTACTAAGGCCCGTAAGAGCATTGCTAATTTCAAAGTGCGTGAAGGGATGCCTTTAGGTGTAAAAGTTACTTTGCGTGGTAATCAACTGTATGAATTCCTTTATAGATTAATTGGAATTGCCTTACCTGGTATACGTGATTTTCGAGGTGTTAGTAGCAAATTTGATGGTCATGGTAATTATACTTTAGGTATCACTGATATTACTATTTTCCCTGAGATAAACTCTGATACCCTTAAACGTGGTATGGGAATCGATCTAACAATTGTAACGAATACTAGCAGTGATAGTGAAGGGTACGAACTTCTGAAACTATTGGGTATGCCATTTCGTGAAAATAACAGTAACTGATATTACTCTCAACTTAGGTTATACAATGGCTAAAAAAGCAATGATTGAACGTGATAAGAAGCGACAGCGTCTAGTTGAAAAACATGAAAATTTACGTAGTGAATTAAAAAACATATTGAATAATCCTAATATTACTGATGAGGAATTTTATCAGGCTCAGAGAAAGCTTGCAAAGTTACCTCGTAATTCTAGTAAAATACGTCTACGCAATCGTTGTGTTGTGACTGGACGACCTCGCGCTTATATTCGTAAATTTAGACTTTCACGTATTACTTTCAGAGAATTAGCATTACAGGGAAAAATTCCTGGAGTCACAAAATCATCTTGGTAATTTTTATTTCAGTAATCTTTTGATAACCATCACCGCTTAGAATTTATTATACGTTATGGATAGGATCAGCGACTTTTTAACGATTATTCGCAATGCAAATAATGCTCATAAGGAGACATGTTCAGCACCATATTCTAAAATTAATAGACATATAGCTGAGATAATGAAAAATGAAGGTTTTGTTCGTGAAATTATTGAGGGAAAAGATTTAAAGGGTCGTAAGACGATTGTTATAAAAATGAAATATGTCGGTGATAAATCTGCGATAAAATCATATACAGAGATGGAGTAAACCAGGGCGCCGTCTTTATTATCAATATAGCGAAATTCCACGTGTCATGGGAGGGCTTGGTCTAGGTATTATGACGACTTCAAAGGGGATTCTAAAAGATCGTGATGCTCGGCGACAGAAGGTTGGTGGAGAAATGATCTGTACGGTTTGGTAGTGAGAGGATTTTATTATTATGAGTAGAATTGGTAAATTACCTATTAACCTTCCTGAAAAAGTTTCAGTTTCGGTAGAAAAGAGTTTGGTTAGAGTTGAAGGGCCAAAAGGGAAACTGGAAAAAAGATTTAATGCACCGGTAGCAATCAAGGTAGATGGTATTGAAGTGACGGTAAATCAATTGGATAAAAGTCGATTTGCACAGGCAATGCAGGGAACAGCTAGGTCCATAATTGCGAATATGATTCATGGTGTAACAGAAGGTTTTACTAAGAATGTTGAAATTAAAGGGGTCGGGTTCCGGGCTTCGATTGAAGGAAATAAACTTAATCTTAACGTTGGATATTCTCATCCTATTGATTACACAATTCCTGAAGGTATTAACATTAGTATCACAGATAATACCAAACTCAAAGTTGATGGGACAGACAAACAGCTTGTCGGTGAGGTGTGTGCCAAACTTAAACGTTTTTATCCACCTGAACCCTACAAAGGTAAAGGGATCCACATTGAGGGGGAATATGTCAGACGTAAGGAAGGTAAAACAGTGGCTTAAAAGAATGGTTGTTAACAAATTATGAACTTATTAAAGAAAGAACAACTGAGACAGAAGCGCATTTGGCGGATTCGTAAAAAGATTAAAGGTACGGTATCTAGTCCCCGATTATGTGTACACTTTAGTAACCACCATATTTATGCCCAAGTGATAAATGACGATGTGGGTAAGACAGTTGTCTCTCTCAGTACATTGAATAAAGATATAAGAAAGGATAATTTATCCATTAATGTAGAGAGTGCAAGGAACCTGGGGCATCTTTTTGGAAAGAAAGCTAAGGATGCTGGGATTAAACGAGTGGTTTTTGACCGTAATGGACGGCTCTACCATGGTGCGGTTAAGGCATTTGCAGATGCTACACGAGAAGAAGGGTTGGTATTTTGATATGAGTAATCAAACACAGAAGGATTCACATGTAGGTAACGACGAAGCCCCAGAATTTATGGAAAAAGTCGTTCATATTAATCGTTGTGCTAAGGTAGTAAAGGGAGGAAGACGTTTTAGCTTTTCTGCTACCGTTGTTGTTGGAGATCAACATGGTGATGTTGGTGTCGGTTATGGCAAAGCAAAAGAAGTACCAGAAGCTATAAGAAAAGGAACTGAAAGTGCTTATAAAAACCGGACTAAAGTTTCCTTGAGGGAAGATACCATCCCTCACCTTATAATTGGTATACACGATGGTGGTCGAGTCTTGCTTAGACCAGCTAGCCCTGGGACAGGTATTATAGCTGGCGGTGGTGTGAGGGCAGTTCTTGAGGCTGCAGGAATTAAAAATATACTCTCTAAATCCTTAGGCTCGAATAATCATGGCGCTGTAGTAAATGCAACATTTAATGCTTTAAAACAATTACGTTCGAAAGAATCAATAAAACAAATACGAGATGCTGAATAATGCGCTTACATAATTTACCATCTAAAAAAGACGCTTCCAGACCAAAGAAACGGGTTGGTCGAGGTCGTAGTTCAGGGCATGGCAAAACTTCCGGGAGAGGAATGAATGGTCAGAAATCTCGTTCTGGAGGTACAATCCGGGTTGGTTTTGAAGGTGGGCAAATGCCGCTTTATCGGAGGCTTCCGAAACGGGGGTTTAATAATAAAGATTTTTCTACTAATTATGCTGTAGTGAATATAAGTGATCTCGCGAAGGTTGAAGATACAGAAGTAATTAATCGTGAGATTCTGATTGAAACGGGATTGGTCCGTCGTAATGCCAAATTGATCAAAATTCTTGGCAATGGCGAAATGAAAAAAGCACTAAATGTAGAGGCGGATAAATTTTCATCCTCCGCACAAAAGAAGATAGAAGCTGCGGGTGGACAAACTATTACCCTAGATCCCCTTGGGGAGGATCAGTCTAAAGATAAGCCTGTAAAGAAGAATAATTCTGCAGATAGTGATTGAGAAATTAAAATTGCATCATGATATCTGCGTTCACTAATTGCCTGAAGATTCCTGAACTTAGGCAGCGAATTTTATTTTCCCTCGGGTTAATCTTTATTGCACGTATTGGCGCAAATATTCCTCTGCCTGGACTTAACCCTCTTCCCCTTCAGAACTTTTTTGCTGATCAAAGTGCAGCAGGTGGTGGTTCACTAGTTGGTCTTTACAACATGTTTACTGGTGGAGCCTTACTAAAGGGTGCCGTTTGCGCACTTGGAATCATGCCTTACATTAGCGCATCTATTATTTTCCAACTCATGGGTGCCGTTGTCCCCACCTTGGCACGATTGCAGCAGGAAGGAGAAGTGGGACGGCAAAAATTATCACAGTATACTCGATATGCCACTGTTTGTATTTGCTTTATTCAGGGGGCTTTATTAATTATGGCATTGGAAAATCCTCAAAGGTTATTCAGTGGGTTCACGATAGAAGAGTATGGGAACATAGTCTTGGTGGATCACGGATGGTTCCTTTTTACATCTGTCATCTTACTCACTGCAGGTACTGTACTTTTAATGTGGTTGGGAGAACAAATAACTCAACGTGGAATTGGTAATGGGATTTCTTTACTTATTACTGTTGGTATTCTTGCTGATCTACCTGCTGCTGCTGCGCTCACTTACCGTATGTTTTTTGCTCCAGTTGGTGTTAAAAGTCTAGGGGTACCTGAAGCGATACTCATGGTCGCTTTACTTTTTTTTGCGATAGCAGGTATTGTAGCCATCACCCAGGCGCAGAGAAAAATACCAGTTCAATACGCTAAACGTGTCGTCGGACGGCGAGTTTATGGAGGGCAGAGCTCATTTTTACCATTGAAAGTCAATTATTCTGGGGTCATGCCTATCATATTTGCCAGTGCAATATTACTTTTTATTCAGCAAATTTTAAGCTGGGCAGGAGCTGCAAGTGGTTGGCGATTCATGTCTGATTTCTCAGGGTTTTTTATGTTTGGAACCTGGCCCTATTATTTTACCTATGCTACACTTATTCTTCTCTTTAGTTATTTCTGGGTATCTGTAATGTTTAAACCAGTTCAAATAGCAGACGATTTAAAGAAATCTGGTGGCTATATCCCTGGAGTACGCCCTGGTGAGCCTACAGCTAAGTTTCTTGATTTCGTGATGACTCGCCTTACATTAGCGGGGGCGATTTTTTTGACGATAATAGCTGTATTTCCTGACTTTTTGCTTTATACTTATAAAATACCCTACCAGGTTGCCCAATTTTTTGGTGGAACAGGGATGCTTATTATTGTTGGCGTTTTAATAGATTCTCTCAGACAAATTGAAACTTTTCTTTTGCAACGCCATTATGATGGATTTCTTAAAAAGGGACGTATTCGTGGTCGCAGTGTCGGTCGTACACGCCAGTTGGTTGATACTTCTGAATTAAAAAGTGTAAGTATATTGTGGATCGCCCTAGGCCTTATGTTTATTGGTGGAATGATTGCGTGGATTGCACAAAATTACTTCATCAAGTAGCAATTTAGCATTGATTTCATAACTCTAGTATTATTGATTTTTCTCGATAAGAAGCTTTAATCTTTTTTCTTGATCAATTTAATTACTAGCGGTTGAAAGCATTAAGATTTTCCCTGAAAACATAGTTCACCAGTCCTTTTAGATCAGCGTAAAACAATATCAATAATTTACAGATATACGTTTAATGATACCTATTAAGTGTGAAGAGGAAATCGTTAAGATGAGAGAAGCTTGCCAAATTGCGGCGCAGGTTCTTGATAAACTTTGCTCAAAAGTAGCTCCCGGAGTTAATACCTATGATATCGACCAGACTGGTAAGGAGTTAATAGCGAGCTTTGGTGCCAAAAGTGCATGTTTCAATTATCAGGTTGGCAAGCGCAGTTTCCCCGCGTATACTTGTTTATCAGTAAATGAGGAAATTGTTCATGGAATTGGATCGATGAAACGCGTATTGAGGGTGGGAGACAATATTACTATTGATGTAGTCGTTCTGTATAATGGTTTTGTCGGTGATAACGCACGTACTATTCTTATTAAACCGGTCAGTGAGGAAATGGAATATTTGGTTACCTCAACAGAAGCTGCATTATTTCAAGGAATAAAGCAGGCCCGATCAGGCAATCGGGTAGGGGATATTTCTAACTCTGTTCAGAAATTTGTTGAGGCACGCGATTTAGCAATTGTCCGTGACTTTGTAGGGCACGGTATTGGTCGATTAATGCATGAGGAGCCCCAGATTCCCAATTATGGGACAAAAGGAACAGGGATTCAATTAAGGTCGGGTATGACGCTTGCGATTGAACCAATGGTAAACCTAGGTAAACCGGAGATTGAAGTTGGGCCAGATGGTTGGACTGCGTTAACACGGGATCGCAAGCCCGCTGCCCATTTTGAACACACGGTATTAATTACAGATAAAGGACCAGAAATATTGACAATTGCTAAAAATTAGCTTTTCAATACACTCTTTTTTATTATTTTAGCCCTCTTATCCCCTATTCATCTTTGTAAAACTTTATAAGTACTTATGCCACGCTTACTTGGAGTAGATATTCCGGGAAATAAAACACTGCCTTATGCCTTGCGGTATATATATGGTATTGGTCCCAAAATTGCGAACGATGTTGTTGAAGCTGCTAAAATTGGATTTGATCGTCGTTCGCATGATCTTTCAGAAGAAGAAATAAATAAAATAGCTGGAATTATAGCAGACAAAAAATTAAAAGTTGAAGGGGATCTCCGTCGTGATATAACGGGTAATTTAAAACGTCTGCAGGCTATTAACTGCTATCGTGGAGTCCGTCATAGGCGTGGTTTACCTGTAAATGGCCAACGCACTCAAAGTAATGCTAGGACACGTAAGGGAAAGCGTAAAACAGTATCTGTTGCCAAAAAAAGTGAAAGCGATTAAAAGCAAGTCATGACTGAAGAAAAACCAGAATCTCAACCGGAATCTCAACCGGAATCTAAAACGGAGACTAAAGATAAGATTACTCCAGAAAATAGCAACGGTGTTGATAAAAAAGACTCGAAAGAGATCAAACCTGAGGCATCATCGGGTGAAGATTTGCTACGTGATGAATTAGCAGATATTAAGGTACGCAAAGCTAAAGGTAGTAAAAATGTTATCAAGGGTATTGTTCATATTTTAGCCACCTTCAATAATACAAAAGTGGCTTTTACTGATGAACAAGGCAATGTGATTTCATGGTCAAGTGCGGGAAAATGTAATTTTAGAGGATCGCGCAAATCGACTGCTTATGCTGCTCAAATTGTTACTCAAGATGCTGGTCGCGCTGCAATATCTCATGGCTTGAAAGAAGTAGCTGTACATGTTAAAGGTCCTGGGCTAGGGAGGGATTCAGCGATTCGAGCGCTGCAAGCACTTGGTTTAATTATTAACTCAATCATTGATGTAACTCCGGTACCTCACAATGGGTGTCGTCCACCCAAAAGGCGCCGCGTCTAATTCTTCTCTCTAGAATTTACGAGATCTAACGTCACTTAATTAATTTTACATATATGGCTCGCTATACAGGTCCCACTACACGGATAAACAGACGATTCGGGGAAGCAATATTCCCTCCTAACAAGGCATTTGAGAGGAAACCTCATCCTCCAGGTATGCATGGGCCACGATTTTTGCGCCGTAAAATTTCTGATTATTCCTTAGGTCTTAAAGAAAAACAGAAATTGCGTTACACATACGGTTTAACGGAAAAACAGTTTAGGCTAATTTTTAAAAGAGCAAAAAATAAAAGAGGTATTACTGGCGACATATTTTTACAAATGCTAGAGACGCGACTTGACAATGTAGTCTATCTTCTTGGTTTTGCTAAAACGCGTCGTCAATCACGTCAATTTGTTAGCCATGGACATATTAAGGTTAATGGTCATAAAGTAGACATTTCAAGTTTTCAAGTTTCCCCTGGTGACGAGATTGAAGTTAAAGCGAATACTTCTTCGCGGCAACTTGCAACACGTAGTCTTGATGAAACACGGGTTCGTATAGCTCCTGCTTGGATGACTCGTCACGAGGATTTATTGCGAGCAGAAGTCAATCGGGCACCTACCCGTGATGAAATTGATCCAGGGATTAACGAACAACTCATTGTCGAGTTTTACAGCCGTTAATACTTAGAGATTGAAAACGATCAAGATCAGGAATTAATTTTTAAAAATAAATATAAACTGGAACTATTGTCATCATATGCCAATTAGATTAGGAAAATTCGAATTACCAAAGCGATTGATCAAGGATGAGGAGTCCATGACCGATACTTACACAAAGTTCATTGCTGAGCCGTTTGAAACTGGTTACGGACACACGATCGGGAACTCATTACGGCGCGTCTTATTGAGTTCAATTGAAGGTGCAGCTATATCTTCGATTAAAATTGATGGCGTCGATCATGAGTATCAGAGTATCGACGGTATTGTTGAAGATGTAACAGATATTATCTTAAATCTTAAGAAGATACTCATTAATTCTCATAAGCGAGAACCAATCAAGCTACTTATTGATGTTAATAAATCTGGAACGGTTACCGCTGCTGATATTCAGGAGGATGCAAATATCGAAATTATAAACCCTGATCAGGTTATTTGTACTATCGATACACAAAAGCGTTTTTTAGCTGAATTGGAAATCAAAGTCGGGCGTGGATACTATACAGGTGAAGATAATAAAGAGCCTGATCAACCGATCGGTGTAATCGCTATCGATTCACTCCTCAGCCCAGTAACACTTGTTAAGTATACTGTAGAAAATACACGTGTTGGTCAGATGACTGATTTTGATAAACTTATTCTCGAAGTCTGGACTGATGGACGAATTAGCCCTGAGGATGCTTTAAAACAATCAGCTTCGATAACAAAACATCACCTTGACATTTTTGATCGCGTTACTGAAGAGAGTATTGAGTTTGAAAGTGAACAGGTGGAAGTGAGTGAAGAGCAGAATAAGCTTCGTAAGTTACTCAATATGAGTGTAAACGAGATCGAATTATCCGTTCGTGCTGCAAATTGCCTAAATAATGCGAATATCACAACAGTAGGTGAACTTGCAATGAAAAGTGAACAGGAAATGCTCAAATATCGTAATTTTGGTAAAAAATCTTTGAATGAAATTAAGGCAAAGCTTGAACAACTCGGTTTATCTTTAGGTATGAAGATCGATGAACGTTTGTTGGACAACCGGAGTGATTTGTTAATTAACGATTAATAATAGGTAATATAGGTGCGACATCTTAAGCATAGACATACCTTGGGAGTAACGAGTTCCCATCGACTTGCTTTATTAGCTAATATGGCTTCATCGTTAATTGAACATGATAGAATACGGACAACACTTACAAAAGCTAAGGCATTAAGACCCTTTGTGGAAAAAATTATAACACTTGCTAAAAAATCAAAGAGTGCTAAGCCAGAGCGTTCTCTTTACCTCCGCAAGTTAGCTTTAGCCCGTTTACGTAATCAAAAAGCGGTGAGACTACTATTTAATGAAAAAGTAAATGAGTTTCTAAATCGGTCAGGTGGCTATTCACGCATCTATAAGCTAGGTACCCGAAGTGGAGATGCAGCTGAGATGGCACTCATAGAGTTAATCCAAGCTTCAGATGAAGGTTATAAAACTTCTTCACGAAAAGGAAGAAAGAAAAAAATATCGGCACCTACAAGCAACGTTTCTAGTAATCAAGAAAAAGAAGACTTAGTAACTAAAGAATCAAAAGCTGAGAAGGCAATTAGTGAAGAAAAGAAACCTAAAGTGTCTAAAAAAAAGTTAGTGGCCGACGATAAACTGACCAAGAAAGCTACAACTAAAAAGCCAATTAAAAGTTCTGATGTGAAAAAGAAAAAAGCTAAAACGATAATCAAAAAAACAGGTGAGACTAAGAAAACTAGACCTGAGAAAAAGAAAAGCTAAATCTCAAACATTTGTTATCATCCATTAATACGCGTCCTTTGGAGGACGCGTAAATTGTTTTAAATATATTTAGAGTATACAAATTCAAAAGTGATTAATTTTCTTGCACTATATTTCAAGTCTTTACAGTTAGTCCTTTAAGTTAAGAATTTAAAGTAAAGTGTTTAGTATAGATCTTGAAGTATTTATTCTTATTTACGTGGCTATCGGATTGGTGTTTATATTAACCCTATGGCTTTATTATGATCGAAGAGATATTAAACTTTATGAAATGAAGCGTAATTCGGTAGTATTCCATTGTATTAAATGTGGACAACTTTATACCACATTAAAGGGAAATGAGATAGCCGGATGTCCCGCTTGTAGCTTTAAGAACCCTCGTTTGAAATTTTAATTAAATGACGCAGGTAGTCGCAGTACTCGACTTTGGGTCGCAATATACCCAGGTTATTGCACGGCGCATTCGAGAGTGTAAGGTCTATTCGCGAATATATCCATATAATACAACCGCTGGACAACTAAAAAAGGATGGGGTCCAGGGAATAATTTTATCCGGTGGACCGAGTAGTGTTTTTGCTGAGGACGCACCCATTCCCGATAAAAAGATATTTAACATTGGGGTCCCCGTATTAGGTGTATGTTACGGAATCCAACTGATGGGATTTCTACTTCGTGGCAAAGTTGAAAAAAGTGAACAACGTGAGTATGGTCATGGAATCCTTAATATTTATAAAAAGGGAAGACTTCTACGAGGTCTTAAAAAACAAATTCGTGTTTGGAACTCACATGGGGACAAACTGATCCGTCTACCCTTAGGATTTAAATCACTGGCTTCTACAGAAAATTCATCATTTGCAATTATCGAAGATGCGAAAAAAAATTATTACGGGCTTCAATTTCATCCTGAAGTATATCATACCGAACAAGGAATGAAAATAATCCAGAATTTTCTCTATCGGATATGTCGTTGCCGTGGAGATTGGTCTATGGCAGATTATGTTATTAGATCGATCACTGCAATACGAGAAACGGTCGGAGATAAACGTGTCATTTTAGGATTAAGTGGTGGTGTCGATTCTTCTGTTGCGGCTGTGCTTATTCATGAACAATTTCCTCATTTACTGATAAACAAGTATACGCGGGGAAACTGCGCTTGCCAACCTGATAATTGAAACATGCACTTTTGGCACCAAAGCTCGCTATTAACTCCTTACCAGTCT
>PNEW01000021.1 GCA_002922725.1 Verrucomicrobia bacterium Opi.OSU.00C
AGATGTGTATAAGAGACAGAACCCAGAGAGGTGTTGTTACTCTGGTGCAACTTTTGTTGAAGAGTCACGTGTGATTGCTATGTATCATGGAACGGAAGTTGGTAATATGGTAGCTATATCCAGCGATCCTCTCTTATTAAACTGGGAAAAGGTGACTGGGGAAGCGGTAATCCCGATCTTAAATCCTGATGGGTCCACTCCGCCTTATAATGTATTTGACCCTTGTATTTGGAAGAAGGATAATTATTACTATTCCCTTTCAGGTGGAACATTACCATCTGGACCTGGTGGTAAAATTGTCCGTGCTAATTTCCTCCTACGTTCGAAAGATTTAACGAAGTGGGAATATCTTCATTCGTTTGTTGAGGATGACAGATTTACACAGATAGGAGATGACGGCGCCTGCCCTTATTTTTGGCCAATTGGAAACCGACACATGCTGTTGTTTTTCAGTCATATAAGTGGAGGTCAGTACCTATTAGGCGACTACGACTTAAACCGTGACAAATTCGTTGTAACCCATCATGACAAAGTCAATTTTGGATCTTATAATCCGGCTGGTGTGCACGCCCCATCCGCAACTCCTGATGGTCAGGGAGGAATTATTGTTATTTTCAATATGAATCCAGGCAAACCAACTAAAGGATGGGATCAAATAATGACATTGCCCCGACGTCTTACGTTAATAGGCAATGATACAGTGGGAACCGAACCTATAGGGGACATTGAATCATTACGTTACAATTATCAGCACATCGACACAGTGAAACTACCTGCTAACGAAGAGGTAATAATTAATGACATTAGCGGTAATGCAATGGAGATCGCAGCTAAAATCGACACAAAAGAAGCACCTATGATCGAGTTGAATGTACTGCGATCTCCAAACAAGGAAGAATTTACACGCATCGCTTTCTTTCGAAATCGAGGGTTTCGGAATCGAGGTCAATTTCCAGTTGTTAATGCAGGCCCTAATTTCTATGAGAGTGCACGATACAGTTTAATTAGTATCGATTCTTCCTATTCGTCTCTTAGTCCTGATGTCCTTTCGCGCGCACCTGAGACAGGATCATTTATTATCGGACAGGATGAGTCGCTTCAGCTGCGTGTCTTCATTGATAAAAGTATCGTCGAAGTATTCGTCAACGGGAAGCAATGCCTTGCATTGCGCGTCTACCCCAGTCGTAATGATAGTGTTGGAATTTCTCTGCGTTCACAAGGTCAGGATGCAAAACTCATTTCACTTGATGCCTGGCAGATGAAGAACATATACGATTAAAAGCCATAACGCTGAATATATCATTAGATAAATGACAATCCGGCAGTACCCAATTTCATTGGACATAAATTCTATCCAATGGAAGAAAGAATTGCTACAATTTATTGACCTCTATAAAAAAAACTATACCCACTGAATATGAATGTATCATGTAATAAGATATTAAATTTAACGATAGGACTATTAACCAGGAACCAGGAAAAATTATATGAAGATAAGACCAAATAGAATTAAGCACACCCTCGCCGAAGGCGGAATCGCCAAAGTAATATCTGGATTTACCCATCCTGATGACATCGAAGTCTTCAGCCCAACTGAATTCAAAGGGATATGGCTGGAAGGAGAGCATGGACCGGTAGATGCAGCTGAAGTTGGAAACCTCACTCGCGCCTGTGATATAGTTGGTATGACCTCCCTAGTTCGCATTAACATGAACGACCAAGGTCTTATCTATCGTATACTTGACCGTGGAGCTCAAGGTATTGTTGTACCTCATGTTAATACCAAAGAGGAGGCTCAAAATGTGGTTGATGGCGGTAAATTTGCACCCATTGGGAAAAGAGGTATGTTTCTGAGTCGCCAAGGTTTGCGGGTACCAAATTATTTTGACATAGCCAACGATGAGACTGTTCTTGTAATTCTAATTGAAGATATTATAGCCGTTAATAATCTCGATGAGATTCTTACTGTAGATAACATCGATGTTTTCTTTGTTGCCCCTTCAGATTTGGCGGCTTCTATGGGACACATAGGTGACTATAACAACCCCAAGGTTAAAAAAACAATGTTCGATGCAATTGCTCGCATCCAAGATGCGGGCCGTGTAGCTGGGACAATTACAAACAATGAAAATGTTGAGGAATGTATTGAATCAGGCGCTCGCTTTTTATATTCCCCAATGGGATCTTGGATTGCTTCAGGAGCTGCAGAATATTTACGTCTCACAAAAAACACGAGGTAAATGATTTACAGGAGGGAAAACACACTCACTCTATAGATTTTGGGGGCCTAAAAAACTATAGCTGTCTGTTAAACATTGCATTGAGTTTACAAAAATTTATGTATTAAGTTTTACTTAGAATTTCTATTACTATATCATTATATTTTGAGATTAATGGACAGTAGTAATTATAAATATCGTGTTATTAGTGGATGGGGTCAGGGATTCGAAGGAAGAGAGTTTAGTGGAGTCATTACTGACGTAGCCACCGATTCGCAAGCTCGTGTTTACTTGGCACGTCGCCAACCTCCAGCCATTCTAGTCTATAATCGCGAGGGTAAATTTTTGACAATTTGGGGAAATGATGTGCTATCAAACCCTCATAGTCTTTGGATTGATGAAAACGATCACATTTATTGTTGTGATATCAACGACCACACTGTACGGATATTTACACCTGAAGGTGAGTTACTAAAAACCCTGGGAACCCCCAATCAGCCTGGTTCACCAGGCATGCCTTTTAATAAACCGACAAGTGTGATGGTCGCCTCATCAGGGGATCTATTTGTCTCAGACGGTTATGGTCAGCACAGTGTACATCGATTCACACCAGAAGGGGAACGACTTCTCTCCTGGGGAGAGGAAGGGACAGGGCCCGGCCAGTTTGTTTTACCTCATGGGCTCTGGGTCGACGACTCACGTAATCGAGTATTTGTAACTGATCGTGAAAATAACCGTATTCAACTTTTCGATTTTGATGGTAAGTTTATTGAAGAGTGGAAAGATATTTTAAGCCCTAATTTCATATATATTGACAATAATAACATCGTTTATGTAACAGAAGCCCCACATCGGATAAGCCTATTCGATTTAGATGGGAAACTACTATCCCGGTGGGGTAAAGCAGGTAATGCACCTGGGCAATTTACTGAATTTCCTCATGCTCTCTGTGTCGATGCATACGGTGATATTTATATAGGTGAAGTGCCTAATTTACCTAATCGGTTACAGAAATTCACAAAAATATAAATTACCTTTAACCCGAGATAATACCCCAGTTGTTATCTACTTTATGAACAAATGAGTCATTTTATCTCATCATTAAATTAGAGAAAAAGGTTACCCTCTAAAAAATCGAATAATTTTGAATATTGTTCATAAGGATATACCTAATATAGAAAATAATTAAGCCTTATTCACAATTACTTTCTTTGACAACATACCCTTTACATTTTAACTTATTACATTAGTTTTGTGAACTTATGCTTTCCAAAGAAAATATTAGCCAATATCATACTGAAGGGTACCTTGCGATAGAGGGAGTTTTATCTAAGAAGGAATTAGATGAGCTTCGCAAAGTAACTGATGCATTTGTTGAAAAGTCCCGGTCATTAACAGAGTCAGATTCGATTTATGATTTGGGACCCAGTCATTCCGCCGATTCTCCTCGTCTACGGCGTATAACTAATCCAATAGCCCAGCATCCGGTTTACGATGCAATGTTACACCATAAAGAAATCCTCGATTGTATAGAACAACTAATTGGACCAGGCTTGCGTCAAAATGGAGATAAATTAAACTTTAAGTTACCCGAACAAGGAAGTCCCGTACAATGGCATCAGGATTGGGCATTTTATCCTCATACTAATGATAATTTACTAGCTGTGGGCATCGCTATCGATGATATGACTCTCGATAACGGCTGCCTTATGTTTATTCCAGGATCTCATAAAGGTCGCATCTACGACCACCAACAAAATGGTTATTTTGTAGGAGCTGTAACTGAACCTGACTTTACTGCTGAAGGAGCAGTACCGGTGCAAATAAAAGCAGGAGGGATCAGCATCCATCACGTCCGCCTATTACATGGATCGGCTGCGAATACCTCCAAGATGTCACGTCGCTTGTTATTATTTCAATATTGTGCACTTGATGCCTGGCCCCTTGTCCATGCAACAAAGACTAGCGATGACCTGTGGGAAAGTTTAAAAAAAGGAATCTTACGTGGAGTACAGACAAACCAACCAAGAGTGTCAGATGTTCCAGTCCGTCTGCCTTTACCCCGTGAACTAGGTTTAGGATCCATCTACCAAAGGCAGTCAGAACTCGAACGTCCCCTTTTCGACGCGACTTTTAAGGGATAGGAGAAGTTTTAAGATAGAGTTGTAAATAATGATAATCATTTAAATCCACCACTCTATTATCATTGCAAGGAACTAAACGATAAGTAACCCATGTCTTCTGATAAAAACAGAAAGATATGCCTATTTGTACAATGTGTGGCAACTGGTAAGTTTCTTTTTCTTAAAGGATTTCAATATCAGGAATAGATAAATGACCCGTCATTTCCTTAAACCAGGTCACAACATCTTTATGGAAGGGTATTCCATTTTCTTGGCGGGCCTGTTTTTCTTCATGCTCAAGTAAACCTGGATAAAGAACACGTTCTTCACTAGATATAGGTTTAGTTTCTCTAATCATCTTCAACATGCGATCCATATTATCTTTAAATGTATCAAGTTCAGTGAAAGCTTCTATATTGTAGGCGGTAAAATGATGACTTTGTTTTCGATCTTTATTATCAACACTCGAGAGCATATCGGGTATCGACCCAGCTAAAAGAGCGCTCATAATATCCACTATCATCGCCAATCCAAAACCTTTATGAGAACCTTGTTCACGTGTTGCACCTAAAGGCAGCAGCAGAAAATCATCATCACTTTCGGGTGCAAGAATCGATTCTTCAATCGGTAACCCCTGATTGTCGCATATCCATCCCGGTCCTAACATTGAACCCAAACGACGGGCTATCCAGATCTTGTTCATCGCAACTGAACAAGTTGCTGCATCATATAGAAAGGGAGCTTCATTACGGGTGGGAGCAGCAACCGCAATAGGATTAGTCCCAAGCAACGCTTTACTGGCAAAAGTCGGTACCACGCGAGCACTAGCTGAAGTCATGACCAAACCGATCATATCCTGTTGAACGGCACTCATCGCATGATGCCCAATTGCTCCCGAGTGTTCACTGTTAAAGACTGTAACCGCCCCTACACCAACTTTTTTGGCCTTATCAATTGCTATCTGCATTGCATGTTTTCCGAGAAAAACCACCAGTCCATTATCAGCATCAAGGGTTGCGGTACCCGGTGTTTCGTTCACGATATGCCAATTAGGTCGTGCCTTTATTTTTTCTTTCATATAACCATCTAAGTAGTAACGTAACATGTTTGACACACCATGACTTTCCACTCCTCTTAAATCTGAACTAACAAGTGTATCAGTAGCTATCGCTGCATCTTCAGATATTTCGCCCATTTTTTCGAAAAAAGCCATCACCGAACGACGTAGTGATTTTTCCGAAATTCGGATTTGTTCTTTTTTTGATACTTTAAATATTTCCAACATTTTTTATGTATTATTTTTAATTAATTTCACATAACTCGATATCTAAAATCTTTAAAAACGTACCCCAACTCTTAGCAATAACTATTTCGAACCAAATAATAAAAACTAAGGGACATAATTTAGGGTTACACACCTATGTATAAGAATCTTCTTACTTATTATCAGATAGGTTCTTTCTCACTGAGAATTACGCATTATTAAATTGATGATTAACATGGTAAGCAAATTTTATCTTTGGAGTTATCTATTGATTCACTTCCGATCAATACTCCTTTTACATATTACTATAATTTTGTGCAACTGCATCTTTATACAAAATGTAGCAAGTGAACAAACTAGCGACACAATAAAGGAAGCAAGTTTATTAGATATAAATGATTATCGAATTCCCATGGTTTTGACTAATGAAAACCCAATGATCGATGGGTATGTCGACGAAGAATGTTGGTCGAAAGCACCAGTAATTTCCAATTTTACCCAAGTCCAACCTCATGAAGGTTCCCCACCTAGTGAAAGGACAGAAGTCCGGCTACTCTATAATTCAGGTTACATCTATGTGGGAATACACGCCTTCGATTCTCAGCCGGAGAACATTACCGCTCGGGTAATGCAAAGAGATGGCTCTATGTATTTTGATGACTCAGTTAAAATGATTTTCGATACCTTCCATGATAATCGCAATGCTTTTTACTTTGAGATAAATGCACTGGGTGCTTTGAGAGACGCACTTATCATGTCAGGAAAAAGTCCTAATTATAATTGGGATAGCATCTGGGATGGTAAAGCTGCTATTAATAAAAATGGTTGGTCCGCAGAATTGGCTATCCCGATTAAATCATTATCATTCGATCCCAAAGGTAAGAATTGGGGTTTCAATGTCGAGAGGACCATCCAACGAAATAGAGAGAAGATTCGCTGGTCTGCTCCCTATCGTAATAAATCTATTGTCGAATTGGGCGATAGTGGGGTATTAGCTGATATCACAGGCCTCGAACAAGGATTTGGGTTGGAATTTATGCCTTACCTAAACATGAAAACCACACGTGATCAGGTTTTAAATAATAGTTCATTTGAATTAAAACCAGGGTTTGATCTGTTTTATAAAATCACACCGGCTGTAACTGCGGCATTGACCGTGAATACTGATTTTGCCGAAGCCGAAGTCGATGAACGTCGGGTTAACTTGACACGATTTGAACTATTTTTCCCCGAAAAAAGGATGTTCTTTCTACAGGATTCGGAAATATTTCGGTTTGCAGGTCTCAGCCGATCTCCAGTTCCTTTTTTTTTCACGACGCATCGGGCTCGATGATGACAATCAACCTCTTGGTATTCGGGGAGGAATTAAAATAACAGGAAGGATGAACCATATAAATTTTGGTTTTCTCGATGTCCAAGTCGATGGCAGTAACAGCCTTGAATCAAAAAATCTAGCCGTCGCTCGTGCTACGGTAAATTTATTCGAAGAATCACAATTGGGTGTGATATATACGAATGGAGATCCTCAATCCAATGATGATAACAGTCTAGTTGGTGCTGATTTCACCTTTCGAACGTCCAAATTTTTTGGGAATAATAATGTTTTTGAATCCAATTTCTTTATCCAAAAATCTTCAACAACTGGTTTTACAGAAAAGCAAGGTGCTATCGGTGGGTCCGTGAGGTACCCAAATGATCGATTCAGTTTCAGGTTGTTTGTTGAAATAATGGATGAAAACTATAAACCTGCACTTGGTTTTGTCGATGAAAGTGGGGTAAATGATTATTATTTATTTAGCCGTTACCGTGTACGACCTAAGAAATTTGATAGTATCGACTTCAAAATAGATGCCCACTACCGTACAACGATGAACGGTGCTGTTGTTCGATCGCGATTTAACTTTCCTGATTTTAGAATTACTAATAAAGCTAAAGATTTTATTGACGTAACCGGACAGTTTCACCGGGAACGACTTTTTGAACCATTCGAGATTGTTGAGGGTATTATCATACCTATCGGTGATTATAAATTTATAAAAACTGAAATCAAAATGATAACTGCTAGAGAAAGAGTGTTAAGCGGAAATTTCACCATGGGAGCTGGCGAGTTCTATAATGGAGAGAGATTTGAGCTTAGGAGTGAAGTTACGTGGAAACCTTTATCTTTTTTTAATACAACTTTTCAATATGCCTACAACAAAGTTAATATTCCTGAGGGAGATTTCACTACCCATGTGACCCAAATAAATTTAAATTTAAATTTCTCTCCAAGATTATATTGGAACGTCACTAACCAATACGACAATGTATCCGATAGTTTTGGAATTAATAGTCGTATACGTTGGATTATCCAACCAGGAAACGACATTTACCTGATATTCAACCAGGGTGTTGATACCTCAAAAGGACATTGGACCCCCAGCACTAGACAATTATATACAAAAGCAAGTTGGACTATCCGATTTTAATTCTTTTTTATCCGATATGCATAAAGATAAATGGAACAAACAACAATAACCCAGTTTTTATATAATATAATCATTATTGCTAAACCTATTATTATTACTGATAATCAATGGTGGTATTTTACTTTTAAAAATAAACCAACAACAACAAAGCAAACCTGAATATACGCATCGTGGATACAAGTAAATCTGAAATCTATCGAATACTCCACTTATTCTTAATAAGTTTATCCATAGCTATTTTATCTGGCTGTTCAAGGAGCAGTGATACCAAGGCTTTATCCAGTATTGATAAACCCGAACAGATAATGGCCGATCCTCAAGCATTTAGTTTTGTTCACAACGGCCCAAAACCTACCATATACAACGAAGCACCTGAACTAGCCAAACTTGTCAGTGATAGAAAATTGCCGCCGGTCAAAGATCGCTTACCAGAAGAACCCTTAATTGTCCCACCGATTGAACGCATTGGGAAATACGGGGGTACTTGGAGACGTGGGTTCACAGGGCGTGCGGATGCTCAAAACATTCAGCGAATATTACATGATCACTTACTCTATTATGACCTTGATGGCCAAACAATGGTGCCACATATTGCGAAATCATGGGAGGTCAGTGAAGATGGGACTACCTTCACCTTTTATCTACGAAAGGGCATGAAATGGTCTGACGGAGTACCATTCACTGCTGATGACTTTGCATTTGCCTTTGAAGATGTGACTAAAAATGATATTATTAATGCCGCCGTAAGTTATTGGTTTCAAGCAGATGGGAAAACATGTAAGTTTGAAAAGCTAGATGACTATACAATTCGCTATACCTTTCATCGACCCAACTATATTTTTATCGAAAGAATAGCCGCTTATACTATAGGAGGTCAAAGTTCTAAAGGTTGGATTTGTCCCCTCTATGCTCCCGCACATTATCTGAAACAATTTCACCCGAAATACAGACCTTTGAGTGAATTAAAGAAAATAGCTGAAGAGGAAGATGTTGAGGCAGGAAGTTGGCAACTTCTATTTAAAAGAAAGGCTGTATTCTCTGATAATCCTGAACTGCCTGTAGTTGGACCATGGAAGCCCCTTACCTCGATTACCGGCGAAGTATTTTCCTTAGATCGAAATCCCTATTATTTTGCTGTTGATCCCGAAGGTAACCAGCTACCCTATATCGACAAAATTAATTTATACTTGGTTGAAGATTTCGAAGTATTCAATGCACGCGTTATTGCCGGCGAAATTGATATGCAACACCGACATGTCCTCATCGACAAAATCCCAGTGCTCAAATTAAATGAAAAAAAAAGGAAATTACCGCGTTCTCTTATGGCCAAATCTAGGAGGATCAGAAGCAGCCCTATTTATTAATCAAAGTTGGGAAGGAGACCCAGAAGTTGAGAAATGGCTTAGAAATCGTGATTTTCGCATCGCGCTCTCATTAGCCATAGATCGAAAAGAGATAAATGAATCAGTTTTCTTAGGAATTGCAAAAGAAAGAGCTTTTCTACCTCTACCGAATAATCAGTACTATCCCGGACCTGAATATGAAAAAAGATATGCAGTGCGTGACCTGGATAAAGCCAATGAGATCCTAAACACAATCGGTTTGACTAATAGAGATAATCAAGGATATCGACTACGCTCAGATGGTAAGCAAAGATTGATAATTACTCTATCCGTGACACGGGGCTCTTTTGTTAATTTTGAGAGTGTAGGTGAACTGCTGGTGAATCATTGGAAAGCCATCGGCCTTAATATACATTTAATTGTCGAAGAACGTAGTTTGTTTTCAACACGTACAGCCACAAATAAACATCAGATTAATATGTGGGTTACAGGTGGATCAGAAAATCCATGGACATATCCTCTTTTTACTGTTCCTGCTGAAGGATCCCGATTCGCACCATATGTAGGCTTATGGTATAATCATAAAGGGCGAAGAGGTATCCCCCCAACGGGCGATTTAAAACGATTATTGGAGATTTTTGAAGAAGGTAGTAGTCTCCCAAAGGCCTCACGAACAGAACTAGGAAAAGAACTTTGGCGCATTCATCTTGATAATTTGTACGTTATTGGCACAGTTGGACGATCTCCCGCAAACAATGGAATTGTCGTAGTAAAAAATTATTTTCGTAATGTTCCTAATCTAGCACCCAACAGTGCAGGACTACAAACTCCGGGTATTGCACGTCCTGATCAATTCTTTATTGATCGTAAGCAAATCAATAACTAAATTTATTATATGATTCATTATATAATACGCCGCATTGCTTGGATGCTAGTAATGATTGTGGGAATATCTATCGTTTCCTTTTTTATTATTCAGCTTCCGCCCGGGGATTTTCTTGATGCCCATATTGCCCATCTTCAAAATCAAGGGGACAGTGTCAGTTTAGAAGTAATAGAAAATCTCAGGAAACAGTACGGCTTAGACAAACCTTTACATCTGCAATATTTAAAAATGGTGAATGGAATGTTTCATGGAGACTTTGGGTGGTCTTTCAGTTATGAACGACCAGCAACGGAGCTTATTGGTGAACGACTCTTACTTACAATTGTCCTTACCCTGACCTCAATTTTGTTCACCTGGATGTTAGCCATACCTATTGGTATCTATTCTGCAGTTCGTCAACACTCGATCAGTGATTATACATTCACCTTCATAGGTTTCATTGGATTGGCAGTACCAGAGTTTCTTCTCGCACTCGTTCTTATGTATTTTGCTTACTCTCAACTAGGAATCAGTGTAGGTGGTTTGTTTTCACCAGAATTCATGGTAGCTCCATGGAGCTTGGCTCGCGTATTGGATTTAATGAAACATCTCTGGATACCTGCAATTATTTTGGGTATGGCGGGAACTGCGGCACTTATTCGTGTTATTCGAGCAAACCTCTTAGATGAACTTCAGAAACCATACGTCACTACTGCCAGAGCAAAAGGAATGCGTGAATGGAGGCTTATTCTGAAATATCCCGTACGTATCACATTGAACCCTTTCCTTAGTACTATTGGCTATGTTCTACCATTGCTAGTATCTGGCAGTGTAATTGTCTCCGTGGTACTCAGTTTGCCAACTGTAGGTCCTTTGTTACTGCGAGCTCTCGTTTCACAAGACATGTACCTGGCAGGTACGATTGTCCTCTTGTTAGGTACAATGACGGTGATTGGTACACTAATTTCTGATATTTTACTTATCATTTGTGACCCAAGAATCCGCACAGGAGGAACTGAAGTGTGAGTCAAAATTCTAGCACTATAGCCTCTAATGAAAAAGGTGTTGATCGAAAAGACATCGCCACTCAATGGAAATTGATGTGGTGGCGTTTCAAAAATCATAAAATGGCTCTATTCTCCTTATTCATTGTCATTGCACTCTACTTCTTTGCATTTATTGCTGAATTCCTCTCGACAGGAACTCCACACGAAACAAATCCGTATTTTGCCTATTGTCCTCCGCAAACTATACATTGGTTCGACAATGGCTCATTTCGCCCTTACGTAGAAAGTCTCACAGGAAAGCGTGACCCGGAAACTTATATGCGCGTGTTTACTCTCGACCCCAACAATAAAATTCCAATTCAATTTTTTTTCCCATGGTGATCCTTATAAATTTCTAGGCTTGTTTAAAATGGACTGGCATCTTTTAAGTATTCATGATGTAGATCTTCGTACTGATATTTATTTGCTAGGTACCGACGAGTTGGGAAGAGACCTCTGGTCACGACTTATATATGGCACACGCATCTCTTTGTCGATTGGGCTTATAGGGGTAGCATTGAGTCTCCTTCTGGGTATAACCTTGGGTGGGATTTCCGGTTACTTTGGTGGAATTATAGATTCACTCATCCAACGCTCAATCGAATTTATTCGTTCCATCCCCACGATCCCATTATGGATGGGTTTGGCTGCAGCTCTACCAAAAGACTGGTCGATAATAAAAATATACTTCGCAATCACGATCATTATTTCACTTTTTGGATGGACAGCGCTCGCCCGAGTTGTGCGTGGAAAATTTCTCGCATTACGCGAAGAAGAATACGTCATGGCAGCACGTTTAAATGGCTGTGGTACCATGCGAATAATTTTTCGCCATATGCTCCCCTCTTTTATAAGTCATATTATTGCTGCTACTACCCTAGCCATACCAGCCATGATCATTAGTGAAACCGCACTTAGCTTTTTAGGATTAGGTCTACGTGCACCTGCGATTAGCTGGGGTGTCCTACTTCAACGTGCGCAGAACATTCAAACCATAGCACTTTATCCATGGTTAATGATTCCAGCACTGGCGGTAATAATTGCTGTTCTAGCCTTTAATTTTTTAGGCGATGGATTACGTGATGCAGCAGATCCTTACTCGAACACAAATTAATTTGTTCTTAGCTATCATTACTTAGCCTCCATAAATATACTCGATGAATAGCAGTCCTCTCCTTAATGTTGCCCCACGTTTGAATAAGTACAACCCACTTAAAAGAATACTTTTTTTGATGATTTTGATGAAGACATTAATGGCTGGTGTACATTCATAGGTAATTGTGTATAAAAATTTAATTTGTAAAAATAATGACACACCCTACTCAAGGTTCATTAGTCGGATCCCACGTACAACTATAATTCTCATTAAGCATTTCAAGAACGTTCATATCGTCTTCGCTTATGGAGAAATCGAATACGTTTGCATTTTCTAAAATGCGACTAGAGTGCGCAGATTTTGGAATCGTGACAAAACCTTTCTGCAACCCCCAACGAATTAGCAATTGCGCTGTTGAGCGACCATATCTCTTAGCACATTCCACTAACCCCGCATCTTTCAACCGCTTTCCTTTGGTCAATGGGCTGTAGCACTCAATACAGATACTGTGTTTCTGACAGTGTTCAACCACGGGTTTGCGCTGAGTGTAATTAAAGGGATGTAGTTCAATTTGATTAACTGCCGGAACTACTTTCGCTTGCTTCATCAGTTCATCTATATGCTGAACCATATAATTACTCACCCCAATCGCCTTGCAACTGCCTTCATTATATAGTTTTTCGAAAGCTCTCCACGATTCCAATCGTCTTTGCGGAACAGGCCAGTGAATGAGATAAAGGTCAACATAATCAAATTTCATTAAATTAAGGCTTTTTTCAAAAGCTTTCAAAGCTGAATCGTAACCGTGATCACTGTTCCATAATTTGGTTGTAACAAATACATCTTCACGTCTTAATCCAGAGGCCCGCACAGCCTCACCCACTTCACTTTCATTATTATACAGACTCGCTGTATCAAGGTGACGATAACCTTTTTGCAATGCATAGGTTATTGTTTCAACGGTTTTAGTTCCTAAAGTCATCTCGTAAACACCAAGCCCCAAACAAGGTATCGTTTTTTGATTATTAAGCTCAATCAAACTATTCATTTGAATCATAGGGCATTTATGCTGCTTTAAACAGCTGATTTACAATATATAATAGATCTAAGTTATTGTTGACGCTAGACGTTGTTATCAGTAACGTTATCAGTATGGCTTCAATAACACGGAAAAAAGGGACACGTTATTGGTTTGCATGTTATACAGATAATAAGGGTAAACGGAAACAGAGAAGTACAAAAGAAATTGATAAGCGTAAAGCTCAAAGCATAGCCGATGAACTTGAATCGGCATACCGCAAGGAATTGACCGAACGCCAAGTGAGAAAATTATATTCTGAAGCTTTAGAGTATATTCATGGCGATCCTCTTTTATCTACACCAACGACTGAGTATTTTACTCAATGGCTTAAAAGAAAAAAGGTAGAGAATACCCCAGGTACTTGGAAGAATTATCAAAGCATTGTTAATCGATTTTTGGATGCCAACGAAGATATAGCAGATAAAGACCTAAGTCTTATCACAGCTAAAGATTTAATTAATTATAGAGATAATTTAGCGGAAAAGTTGACTATAACGACGACCAATAATCATTTACGTGTTCTCAGCATAGCATTCCAAGATGCATTACGCAGTGAAAGGATCGCCTCTAATCCAGCGGCCCTTGTCCCCAAAATTAAACGTAAGGGTGGAACTGCAAACAAAAGACGAACCTTCACCTTACCGGAGCTAAAAAAGATTCTAGAGGTTGCCAATGGTGAATGGAAAGGAATCATACTTACCGGTTTTTATATTGGTCAACGACTTGGCGACATCGTGCGTTTAACATGGAATAATGTGGATCTCCATCGAACAAATATATCACTGATTTCTAAAAAGACAGACCGCCTCATCGATGTGCCCATAGCCAGACCTTTACTTGTTCATTTTTTAAAATTACCCGCTCCAGATAATTCAGACACCCCTGTATTTTCAGATGCATATGCATTAGTGCAAAAACATTCAGGACAAACCAGTTCATTATCAAATCAGTTTCGCTCTATAATGGTAAGTGCAGGGCTAGCTCCACCGAGATCAAGCACGGGTAAAAGAGAAGAAAAAGACGAGAAACGAAGGCTAAATGCTTTAAGTTTCCATTGCCTACGACACACAGCGACATCCTTGTTAAAAAACGCCGGGGTATCAGATGCCGTCGCGATGGATATAATAGGTCACGATACCAAAGCGATTTCCGCAAATTACACTCACATTGAGGAAGACGCTAAACGGAATGCGGTGAACGAGCTTCCAGATATTTACGAATCATAATTATCGGAATTTTATATATGTCAAAATATTCTCACCTAGACTCATTTCCCGTAGAGGAATATGAATTCGGAAAAGTCTCAGATAAAGAGATTGATGCCTGTTATTATTATGAATTTGCCAGGGAACAATCAGAATTAATTAAAGGGATTAAATTGTGGAGAAACCGCGTTCCTGATTTAGCAGAAATTAAAAGCGATTGGTTAATAGAACTAAAGAAGAAACAGAAAGATATCTTTCATATAGATCCGAGGATTTATCCATACATAGATAACAATAAAGCTAATGCTGATATGCCAAAATATTTAGAGAAATGTCCTCCTTATCTACTTAATTTTGTAGTGGCTTTCCCACAATTTCCTGATACTCCTTGGCAATCTATTCCATCCTACAAAAGACAAATATGGTCGAAATATTTCAAGGCACCGACCCAGGATGATCTTAGAGAGGAGCCAAATAGAGCCATTGATGATATTACAGTATTAATTGATGCATGCGAAAAAGAAGGTACGTCACTAAAGAGTCTCTTGCAGCGCAGCCAAGATCCTAATGGGACAATAGTAACACGTTTATTAAACATTTCTTGGAGTTTTCCTAATAAACTAATACTGGCAGCCTTTGCAGGTTGGTTGGATAAGAATAGGCCATATGATCATGACAAGCCAACGATAGGTAAAAAAAGGGATATAGAACAACTGGGGACAGAGTGGACTCGACTACCCCATGAAAAACGAACCTCACTCGATGGTCTTGGTGTATATAGGCGGAAAAAGTTGTGCAATTGGAGAGAGTTCTTGGAAAAATGGCCTAATGGTTCTGAAAGACGTTATCGGACTCAGAAGAAGATAGCCTCAAAAATAATCGACTCATTCTTCGATTCATAGGGTGGACAAAACTTCATATCTAGATTCGTCCTTATGGCGTCTTCATGTGGACACCCATGGGAAAGAAGCTCACAAAAACGATTTATCTTTAGATACCGCAGAAAAGGCCTTGTTTTTCAGTTAGAGATACCCCAAAACCCATTAATACCGGTAATTGAAAGAGTGTAGACATTTTACTTTATTATATTCACCTTTAAAGGTGACCTAGTAATAATGAGCCATTTTAAAAAAGTCTGTTTGGAATGTGCGCAGGAAGAAACCGACCCTACAGCCATGGCTTGTACAGAGTGCTGCGGACTACTCGGATTTAATTACAATTTTAAAGACGTGTGTTGGGATGATCGATTTCGGAATAATATGTGGCGATATTGGCCGCTCTTACCAATCAACGATCCCAATAAACTGGTTACACTCGATGAAGGGGGGACTCCACTAATTCCTACACGTGCCTATGGTGACCATGAAATATATGTGAAAGATGAAACACGAAATCCTACAGGGTCGCACAAAGATCGAGCACTATCAGTTGCCATTAATCATGGTAATAGTATTGGTGCTCAAGTTACTTATATCGTATCGACTGGAAGTGCTGGCATCTCCAATGCCGCCTTATCAGCTCGAGCCAGTATGCGGAGTGTGATCGTTATGTGTGAAGGTACACCCATGGAAAGGCTCTATCCACTCTATATGTTGGGTGCTACAATCGTGGAAGTCAGTGGTGATATTGATCTCATTGTTGATCTTGTTGCAGATATATGCCGCAAGAATGGGCTCTATTCCACTTCAACAAGCAGAAAAACGAATCCTTACCAAAGTGAGGGGAATAAAACGATTGCCTATGAAATCGTCGATCAACTAGGGAAAGCACCAGACTGGATGGTAGTGCCTGTCGGTGGTGGCGGTAGTATCTCTGGAATTTGGCGGGGTTTTTGTGACCTAAAAAGATTAAATCTAATAACAACTTGCCCAAAAATGATTGGTGTAGTCCCACACAATTATAATGCATTGGAAATTGCTTTTGATAAAGGTATAGCGAAGTGGGAAGATATTTTGGATATGCCATTTAATGATGCCCCACCCTCGGTCCTTGTAAAATTAGCTCACCCCTACCCCCCCGACCAACTTGAATCACCTCACGCAATAAAAGCTTCAGGAGGGTTTTTTATTTCGGTCGCCGATGAAGATGCCTTGAATGCTCAACAAAAAGTCGGGCATCATGAAGGCCTGTATATAGAACCATCGAGAGGCGCTTGCCTTGCAGGGTTGGAGAAATTAGTAGATTCTGGAAAACTGCAGTCAAAAGATAGTGTTATCGCGATGATCAGTGGTTCCGGTTTCAGGGAAACTGCAACCACTATGGAATATCGACCGTTTAAAAAGCAATCGACAGATTTTAAAAATCTGTCATCGACGCTCGTGAAAGAGGCCCAAGTGTAAAAAGTCTATCGTATATTGAAGCGTAAATGCCTCTAGAAATCGTTTTGTTTGGAAGGTGATTATAGATATACCTTAGCACATCCACCTCCCTTATTTTTCACCTCTGCCGTGTACAAGGTAATGGATATATTAGAGCCGTTCCGCGGTTTATGAATTCCTCCCTCTCCTCCTATGACATAAAATCATCAACTTTGGCACGTAATCGTTTCGCATCATCGAAGTGGGCTTTATTATCTATCAAATTGTGGTTTTCACTCGGATCAGCGTCTAAATCAAATAGCTGTTCAGGCCAAGCTCTTCCCTCGAAGCGAAAATATTTCATATTGTCCTGCTTGACCATAAACGATGGCCGGTTACCCGGAAAGTGTAATTCACTGTAAACTTCATTCGACCATCCGTCTGATCTACCTTCCATAAGCGGAACGAGGGAGCGTCCATCCAACCCGCTCGGTATTGGCACTTCAGATATCTCGCAGAGAGTCGGAAATAAATCGACCAGTGAGACATTTTCCTGAATAACCGTGCTGCCTCGATTAAACTTCTGTGGCCATGAGATGAAGAATGGCACACGCACCGAAGAGTCAAAGTAATGCTGTTTAAACCATAGTCCTTTTTCACCAAGCATCTCACCGTGGTCGGACAGAAAAACTATTACGAAATCGTCGATTACATTCAGCGCTTCAAGCTTGGAGATAACACGCCCGAACTGTGTATCCGCCCACTCGATCATTCCGTAATAGGCGGCGGTCGCTCGATGTGCTTCGCGGTAGGTTACATCTTCCCCAACTTTTATTTTGCTAGTATCGGCGCAGTCGAAATTTTCAGGGAGGTCTCTGACGCGTGGCTTCACACGTTGCATGTAATAGTTAAATAGCTCTTCGGGACATTGGAATGGATAATGCGGGCAATTCAGGCTGACTGCCAGTAGTAGCGGACCTTCGCCCGGCCTATCGTAAGTAGCATCGACAAAGAATTCGTCAAGGTACATCAAGGCTCCATCAACGGTGTACTTATCCTGTTTCATCAAAGCACTCATTCCGACACGGCTATTGGCGATTTCCTTGAGTATCCCCCAGACGCCCGTACCATCTTTGTGCAAGGTAATTTCTTCGTGAAAAGTCATTGCTTGGTGAAGGGGGCGATCCACTGGTTCATAGCCATTACGCCCTCGGATGTCTCGGCCAATTCTCTCATACCAGCCGTGTATCTGATCGGATCCGTCGGCAAAGTGCATTTTTCCCGCAGCGACGGGGTGGTACCCGTAACGTGAGAGGTGTCCGGGAATGCTCACCACCTCGCTTGGCAGAGGGGTTCCCCAATCTCTGGTTCCGCATTTTTTAAGATAGTTTCCAGTAAGGAAGCATTGCCTTGCCGGCACACATGCCGGTGATGGTGTGTAAGCGTTACGAAAATAGGTGCCTTGGTTGATGAACCTATCGAGCGTCGGAGTGCGAATGATAGAATCACCTTCGATGGGCATTACATCCGGTCGATGCTCATCATCTATTAGCAATAGAATATGAGGTTTTTTATTAGGACTTTTTATATTAATTTCATCCAGCGTTATCCTTGGATATTGGTGAATCTGTTGTACTCATGTTGTAATTTTCATAATTACACAAATCTAATATCCATAAGATAATGATATACAGTAATATATATCTTTTTATTATTAAGCTCAATCAAACTTCATGTTTGAAGCATCAAGAATTTGACGGCTAACCAAATAATAGCAGATAGAATCCCCATATACAAAATAAACTGTGATATCTTCATTAGAAAGCCCCATAGTATAGCCTTCATTTGTGCTCCGGTCTTCTTTGGAGTTAAATCTTTCAATGAATTTTCGATTTTTTCTAGTCGTCTTATCACCTCTCTGTAATCTTCTTTAGCCATACGCTTATCTTGTTAGATCATATGAGTGACGTCGATCTCATATTGAAGCGTAAATGCCTCTAGAAATCGTTTTACTTGGAAGGTAATAGGTATTTAAGTGACAATTATTTATCAATCTATTCACTTAAGTTTATATTCTCCCGACACCTGACACCAAGCATCTTGCATTATCACGTAACCCCTTCTACTCCGCTTCACGTCTGGGTAAAACTTCCTGCACCGGCCAGACGGCACGTGAGAGGCGCGTGAGGTAAAGGACCGTTTCGGCTACATCTTCGGGCTCAATAAATTCATCACCCTCTTTACTGTTGTTGCTCCTCCATTCATCAGTCATCGGCGTAACGACCATAGCGGGGCATATCGCGGTAACTTTAATCAACTCCTTCTGCCCTGAACCTGACATGCTCTGGTTGAGCGACATCATGCCGAATTTAGAAGCGCTGTAAACGCCACTCCCAGACCCACGGTTGTAGGCTTCCAGCCCTACAACCGATGAAATGTTTATGATATAACCACGAATATCATCTGGTGAACTCAATTTATTCTTACGCATCGCGTTAAATGCCGCTCGTGAACACCAGAAGGCTCCGTATAAATTGGTTTTAAGTACCTGATCAAAAATTTCAGTGGAAAGCTCCGAAAATTGAGGTCCCGTTGAAATCCCCGCACTATTAACGCAGATATCGATTTTTCCAAACAATTCAATCGTTCGGCTCACCATCATGTCACAATCTTCTTCAAGGCTGACATCGGCAGTTACTGCTTCTACCCGGCTTCCGGTTTTTTTACTAATCGCTTGCGCAACCTCGAGGTTCTGTTCTTTCCGTCGGCCACTTATCAATACTTCTGTTCCTTTTTCCGCTAAGGCGTAGGCGATAGCTTCACCGATTCCGCTGTTGCCGCCCGTGATTAATGCTGCTTTTCCTTTTAATTCCATTTGATTGATTTAATTATTTCTAAGTTCTGGGTATTCATGATGCCTTATGTTGTCTTAATTTTTATCTATAATAATTTCAATGACAACTTCTTTACCCCTCCACCGTATACAGGGTAAAAGATATATATAAGAAGACGTGAGCGCGTTATGGTAACCATCCGCCTTGGTCATGGGAGTAAGTGTCAGGAGAGAATATTATAAATAGGGCAATCAGAGGTCTAATAATGGCGGAGAATAAAATATATTAAAAAACCCTAGCACTTTCCAATGCTCACTGATAACATATCACTTTTATCAATTATAAATAGAAAACCAATGCCCATTACTCCCTATAACGTTTTCTTGGAATCTGATGTGATGGTCCCGATGCGGGATGGGGTTCGCTTGGCAACGGATATCTACTTTCCCGCCGGAGCTGATGGATTGCAGCTTGAAGGAAAATGGCCAACGCTATTGGTTCGCACTTCTTATGACAAATCGGCGATTGAATGGGATGGTGTGCCAGTGCAATATGTCGAAAAAGGTTACGTATTCGTTCTCCAGGATCTACGCTCACGATATAAGTCAGAAGGTGACGCTCGTTATTATCACACCTGCAATCCCTGGGACGGTGACGATGGGTATGATGCAGTCGAGTGGATCGCAGCTCAACCCTGGTCGGACGAATGTGTGGGAATGATGGGCAGCTCACACCGGTCAATTGTTCAAACCCAGGCGGCGTTGCATCGCCCCCCACACCTGGTAACCATCTGCCCCGAACAGGGACCGACGAATATATACTTACACGAAGCTCGCGAGGGCGGCGCCATGGCCCTAGACATGTACACTGCGATTTATAACCACGCTTTTGATGCCCATGAAGTAACCGCTGATGAGGAAACGATTCAAACCCTGGCTGATGGTTTGATAAATGCACGTTCATGGATACAGGATATGCCTTTCAAAAGAGGAGAGATCCCACTTTCCGTCGCACCACACCTTGAGGAGACCTTGTTTAATTATTATTATCGAGGGGATTATGATGAATGGTGGGCGCAGGAATGCAACGACCAAACTCATTACTGGGATCGTCATTCTGATATCCCCTGTTTGATCACAGCAGGTTGGTTTGACCCCTTCATCGATGGCTCTACGGGATACTTTGAAGCGATGATTGCTCGTAATAATAAACCATCCCGTTTGCTAATCGGTCCTTGGGGACACGGAACGATGCGGGTTAAAAACCTCGACACTGGGTGACGTCGAGTTTGGAAAGGACGCGATGTGGGGATACCCGAAACATAGCGAAATTAGATTACGATGGTTTGATCATTGGTTGAGGGATATAAATAACGATGTCGAAAATGACTCGCCAGTTGAGATTTTCGTCATGGGTGGAGGTTCAGGTCGCAAAACAACTAACGGACATCTTGATCATGGCGGACAATGGCGGAATGAGTCGGAGTGGCCGCTCGCCCGGACGAAGCACCAAAAACTTTTTCTGACATCTGAATTAGGTTTGACTGAAAAAAAACCTCAATCGGATAAAAATTCGATCACCTTCGTTTACGACCCGGATAACCCGGTTCCATCAGCGGGTGGCGGTCTCGCGCATCTCACCGAGGTTGTTCCTCCACCGGGCGGCTTTACAAAAGTTCCATCCTTTGGCACACGATCCGCTTTTTATGCCAGGTATGGACAGCATATTGTCAAGTGGGGTCCTGTCGATCAAGTTGAGACCGAATGGATGCTTGGGGTTAATCCACCTTATCATCCACTCGACAAACGTCCCGACGTGCTGGTGTTTCAGACTGGAATACTGGACGAGGACACGGAGCTTACAGGACAAGTAACGGTCAAACTGTGGATTTCGTCGACTGCGATTGACACCGACTTTACGGCAAAACTCATTGATGTTTACCCCCCGAATGAGAGCTATCCCGATGGTTACCGAATGAACTTGAGTGACACGATACTGAGGTGTCGGTACCGCAATTCATGGTCTGAACCAGAGATGATGGTTCCGGGACAAATTTATCCTATTACGATCATTCTTCACGCAACCAGCAACCTGTTCAAGACCGGTCATCGAATCCGGCTCGATATATCGAGTAGTAATTTCCCGCGCTTAGACGTAAATCCAAATACCGGCGAACCCATGGGCCGACATACGCATAAAGTGAAAGCACACAACACCGTTCATCTGGATAGCACGCGCCCATCCCATCTTATCTTACCGATTATACCGAGGGAAAGTGAGAAGTGAATACTGAATAGTCCAAGATCGAAGCTCAAAAGTAATAGGTTATCTACGTAATTGACACTCAGTATAAAACCTTAGATTTTGAGGGCATAAAAAAATTATATTTCATTTACGGTTTACTACTCTCCTTGAATTTTACTTTTGTTATTATAAGGAACGTAGTAACGAAGCAATCCAGAGGAATTCCCATCTCGTATTGACAGTCCCTTGGATCGCCACGGCTGACAAGCAACCTCACAATGAAATTTTAAATAGAAATATATTTTTATGCCGAAAAAATCAGCCTCTATGAATACGGCGAGTGGCCTGCGCATGGATCCGATTGAGTTTGAAGTCATGCGAAACGCGTTCAACGCAGCGGCGGAAGAAATGAGCGCGGCTTTACGCAAAACTGCTTATTCAACAAATATCAAAACGAGAGCAGATTATTCCTGTGCGATCTACGATAAAAAGTTACGCGTCGTTGCCCAGGCTTTTACGCAACCTATTCATTTGGCATCGATGACACGCATGATCCCGGCAGCGGTAGGTCAATACGGTGCTGAGAAATTGTCCCCAGGTGATGGAATCGCTATGAATGATCCCCACAACGGTGCCATGCATCTGAACGACATTGCGATCATTGTGCCCTTGTTCTATAAGAACAGACTGACAGGGTACACGGCGGCGGTAGCACACCATGTTGACATTGGTGGAATGGCTCCAGGCGGACTGTGTCTTTCAAGCGATATATATCAAGAGGGTATCATCATTCCCTCATCACAGATTCTTCGCGAAGGGAAAATTATTGATAACGTCTTTAACTTGATCGTCGCCAACATCCGGTCTCCCAAGCAAATGGCCGGTGACCTGCGCGCTCAAGTCGCCTCAACAATGTTAGGTCAAAAGCGTGTCTTTGAGATCCTCGAACGATTTAGTGAAAAAGCGATCTTCAGCTTTACCAATGAACTGATAGGCTATACCCAACGTTGGACGAAGACTGAGATATTAAAACTACCTGAGGGAAAATTTTGCGCTGAAGGTGAAATGGACGATGACGGTATTACCGATCAGCCGATTAAACTTGTCGTGCAAGCAGAGGTTAAAGATGGAAGGGTGAGCTTTGACCTGACCGGATCCGACAAGCAGCGCCCTTCACCGATGAATGCTAATTTAACTTATTCCTATTCCGCCGTATCCTATGTAGTGAAGTGTTTGATTGATTCTGAAGTTCCGGTAAACGCGGGATTCTATTCACAAATCGATATCCACGCCCCCGAAGGAACAGTTGTAAACGCGCAGCATCCGGCGGGTGTTGTCGGTGGAAACGATATATGCATGCGTCTAGTCGATCTCAGCTTCAAGGCTTTTTCGGTTGCAACCCCAGAGAAGGTCGTCGCCTGTAGTAAAAGTATGATTTGTAACATGGGGTGCGGTGGAATTGACCCGCGCTCAGGTGACTACTATACTTTCATGGAAACCCTTGCCGGTGGTTACGGTGGACGATCTACCAAAGACGGCCTCGACGCCATACAACCTCATATCCAGAACACGGAGAACTCGGCGATTGAGGAAACGGAAAACAACTACCCCATACGCATCACACGCTACGAGTTGGTTCCCGACTCTGATGGCGCAGGTAAATTTCGCGGTGGGCTGGGCCTCCGGCGCGATTGGCAGTTCCCGGATCATGAAGCGATATTTACAATCATCGCGGACCACCGCAAGAAAGGACCCTGGGGTTTGTTCGGAGGCCAGAGTGGTCAACCCTCCACTTACACGTACAATCCAGAAGGAGAACAAAAAGATCTGTCATCCAAAATCACTCTTACCCTCAATGCCTACGACACGATCAGTTATAAAACACCCGGTGGTGGCGGGTATGGCAATCCACTCGAACGCAACCCCCTCATGGTAATCGAGGATGTTATCGATGGTAAAGTCAGCATTCAGCGTGCCCGCGAAGTATACGGTGTGGTCATCTCTATCGACCGACGAGAAGTCGATGAACGTGGAACTACAAAGTTGCGCGAAGAACTTCAAAATCGAAAGCCGCACGA
>PNEW01000022.1 GCA_002922725.1 Verrucomicrobia bacterium Opi.OSU.00C
AAGAGACAGGTACTACGTTAAGAAAATAGATATGTGGATAAAACGCTATAAAGAGTTTCTTGAAAAAGAAAAACATGTCAGTGAAGTAACAAACAATGATTAATATTCATTAATCAATTAATAGCCAGATCTTTTCTGATAATGTTACTGGGTGGTTTTGCAAAAGATATCTTTTGAGGTTGTTATACTATAGTAATGTTTGTATGAAAGAATTTATACATGATACATCCCTAACCTTGATAGAGTGGTTCAAGGCCTTCTGCAAAACGATCAATATTTTCCTTTAATGCAGCTATACGTCTTTTAATTGTTGCAACGGTTACCCCTGCAATATGAGGTGTAGTAATTACATTGGGTAACTGAAAAAGTGGGGAATTTAAATCGGGTGGTTCAGTATCAAATACATCTAACCCTGCACCTAATATATCTTTATTTTTCAGAGCTTCAATAAGGGCCAGTTCATCCACCAAACCACCTCGAGCGACGTTTACGAGGATCGCGCTCTGTTTCATAAGTCTTAATCTAGGTCCATTAATTAGTTTTCTTGTTTCTGGGAGGAGTGGAACGTGAAGGGATACGATATCAGCTTGTGATATGACACTATCAATTTTCTCTGGAGGTCCAAAGAAATCTATTCCATATTGATCAAGGGTATCCTGATCTACAGACATGAGGTCAATTGCCATTAGTCGCATATCACATGCTTTTGCGCGGCGTGCGAGTTCACGACCACTGGCTCCAAATCCGATAATTCCCAGAGTCATTCCTCCTAAATCATCACCTACTGGATCCAACATCTTCTGATTCGCTAATGCTACTTGGCTCTCCTTAAAACGACGGATTATCAACAAAATCATGAGAAGAGCGCATTCGGCAAGTGATGATCCACTAAAAATTCCAGGAGTATGTGCAACTTTAAACCCACGCCTATGCATGGCGTCTAGGTCTATATCATCAAGACCGACAGAGGGAACAAGCCAAAGGCTGGCATGGCGTGCTGCATTATCAAATATTTCATCACTAAGGTTTTTACCCAAGTTGATAACGACTTCTTGCCCGGAAAATTGATCTGCTACTGGTTTGTTATAATCAAATATAGTTAAATTATGAGCTTTACCAATAGTTGTTTCAATTTCATTGTGAAGGCCAATATCCCATTCGATGAATGGAGTATCTTTTTGTATTAATATCACTTTTACACGTTTCATATTCTAATTTATTATTATGTGGGGGTCTAATATGATCGTTTGTAAGGTGAAAAAGCAAAATATCGTGTTAACAGCAATTGAATAAATAAAATAAATTAATTTTCTAATTAAACTTCATTTATTCATTAAAATGATAAAGGACAAATGGTAAGTTGGAAAAGTATAAAAATATAAACAGATATTTCTATTATAATTAATTGATTTTGCTACGAGAAGCAACCCAGTCTATAATAGCTTTTCTGTTATTATCATATTTCCAAACGACCCTGAGAAATTCTGCTGGGTGTACATCATTAGCTTTAAAAAAACGTCGATCACCGCCGCAGGCATACATTGTATCTGGATCTAGTTCACCGCGCAATTTGGATTTTGCTTTTTCTATTATTCGCGGTAGCCAGACAATTCCTCTTATCTTTTTTTCTTTTGGGGGAAGTCTCTCAGGGACAAGCTGACGACTTGAAAATCTCCCTTTTTGTTTTTCGAGAAAGTAGGATCGCCGAATGTCATGGATCATTGCCATTGTCATAAAATCAGGTTCTCCATCATGGACATAATCTTCTGCAAAATCATATATTTCCTGAGAAGTCGCCCCTATTGTATTGAGAAAGGTCTTTTCTGTTTTAGTAAAATAGGTATTGGCACCTCGTTTGTTATTTCTATAAAGGGCTACCGCTTTTTCCCATATTTTACTTAAATTTTTATGATAGTCGTAATTTTTCACATTAAATTATTTTGAATATCTATTGTATTTTTAGAGTAAAGGTTATTAAGCAATAAGTTTCAAGCTAGAATACTGAGAATCATTTGATATCACTGGTGTTATTGATACCCTAAAGATAAGAGTTCTGGATTTTAATACTAATCAGTTTAAATGATGTGGAAATCTATTTGTCTTTTGAAGCGGTTTATGCGATTGACTCTTACTTTGACTTTCTGGCCAAGAAGGAACTTCTTTCTTCCTCGACGGCCGATTAGTGCATTGCCGTTTGGAGTAAGTATGTAGTGATCATTACGAAGCGTGGATACATGAACAAAGCCAAATGCCATTGAAGGGATAAGTTCAACAAAAATTCCGTGGGTCTTAAGATCTACAATGACTGCATCAAAAACACTTTTATTATTTTTCTTTAATTCACGGTCAAAAAATTCCAGAAGCTTTACTTTCACTGAGCTACGCTCAGCCTCGTTGCTATTTTGTTCGGTAAGCGATAGGTGTTGAGATAACTTTGTTAAGTTTTGTTTAGAATAATTTAAGAGATTCTTTTTTTGTAGAGTTTCTTTTTTCTGATTCGTTATAAAAGAATCTAGAATGCGGTGCACGGTTAAATCCGAATAACGGCGAATTGGTGAAGTAAAATGAGTGTAGTCACTCATGTTTAACCCAAAATGACCATCAGGATCAGCACGATAGCAGGCTTGTTTGAGACTACGTAGAAACTGAATGCGTAAAGTGTGGCCTTGCGGGTGTTCATTTAATTTAGCAATCAAAGTAACCATTTCCTTTCGGTTAATAAGATTCCCCGTTTTAAGACCATAGCTCGCGAGGGTTTCCTGAAGTTCCTCTAACTTTTTAGGGTCAGGTTTATCATGCACGCGATAAATAAGAGGAATCCTGTATCCTCTCAATGATTTTGCTACCGCTTCGTTAGCTGTAAGCATAAATTCTTCGATAAGTTGATGGCTTTCATCATATTCGAGACTTTCTATAGAATCTGCATATCCATCTCTATCTACATATATTTTAACTTCTGGTATATTAAGATCTAAACTTCCGTGTTTAAAACGTTCTGCGCGTAATACCTTAGCGATTTTCCATAGTTTTCTTACAGATAATCGAATTATTTTGAGTTCAAAATTTGATAGATCAGACAAAGGTCGTCCTGTAGATCCAGTTTGATGGGGAGGAGGAAGAGGTATCTTTCGAATCACGTTTAATTGATCTTCTTTCAGTAAGGCAAATGCCTGTTGATAAGTTAACCTTTTATTACTGCAGATAACGGTATTTGCAAATTCCGTTTTACATAGCTTTCCATTACTTGAAAAAGTTAAAAAGACAGATTTAGTTAGACGATCTTTGCCTTCAACTAAACTGCAGATACCATTTGAAAGAGTAGGGGGTAGCATAGGTATGACCTCACCAACAAGGTAAGTTGAGTTCCCACGGATCTGGGCTTCCTTATCTATTTGGCTTTTTTTGTTTCACATAAGCATTAACATCGGCTATATGAATGCCGACACGCGTTTCATTATTTGAAAAAGATTCAAGTGATAAGGCATCATCAAAGTCTTTTGCATCTTCGGGGTCTATAGTGATGGTTGTTATTTTACGCATATCCAACCTATCTTTTCTTTGATCTGGTAGAACTACGTCAGGAATCTTTTCAGCATCACGCAAAACTTCTGGTGGAAATTCAGGGTTGAGATTGTGAAACCGAAGGATAGCCTTATGTTCAGCTATGGGCTTGTGGGATTCCCCAAGAACTTCAATTATCTCTCCATTAGGATTTAAATGGCGGTGTTTCCATACATCTAGGCGAACAACGACTTTGTCATTTATTTTTGGGGTTGGCTTAATGCCAGAATTTCGAGGATCATGAACGAAAATATCAGATGATATTCTAGGGTCATCTGGGATAATAAAATAATTGAGGGAGCTGTTTTTCAAAGTCCCAGTAATAGATTTGTTTCGTCTATCAAGGACACGAATTACTTGGCAGTCTCCATCTCTTTCTGAATGGGATTTGTTTTTTTTAAAATGATGCAGCTTTCTGCTTTTAGTGAGTTTTTTTCGGGCAAGGACAAGATCACGATGCATTGCTACACCTGTATTTTCTGCTCGAATATTAATGGCATCGTTGTCTGAATCCCTCGTTGGAACTAAGATAGCATTACCGTTGTGTCGAAAATGCATAATACCGGTTACTAGATCTACACCAGTCGGTATACAGATATCTTCTTTTCGAGATTTTACAATTATACCTTTTTTTAAAAGTATTTCAATTCCAACAAATAATTCTAATCGCTTCTCCCCCTTCATCTTTAATTTATCAGCGATTTTATTGGCCGATTGAGGGATATACTTTGAATCACTCAAAAATTGGATTATAGTTTCAATGCTCTCCATTATATTAATAAATACGTAGTGCTACCTTATGAGGTTATTGTTTTGTTCTAATAGGTTGTTTATATTACCAATTAAATCTATTATTATATGCCACGGGCGCTTGAAGAGTTGAAGTATTTTGAAAAGACATCTTAAAATGAACTAAGTTTTAATGCAAAAAAATATTTTGTAGTAGATATTTTAATATAAAAATAAATAATGAAAGTCTTCACGTCTTTACTATAATTGGGATAGAGTTTAGCTCAGATCCCCTATTGCGACACTTTAAATAGACAATTAGGTGATTGTTCGGATGTTATTTGTTGCTTAAGCCCTGGGTGCATTGTGAAAAGTTAGCCTAACATTAAAATTACCAGAGTAAAAAAATTCGATTATTGCAATAATCGTGGGTGATTCAACAAGTGGGAAAATAAATGGATATGTGTGGAATGCCCTTTCTTATGGCAAATAAGCGTAGAAGTATTAAGGGTATTTAATAGGGTAAGGGAAATTTGTCACAGAGTGAAATAACATCATTGCGAACTTCTGAAATAACATTTTCATCCTCTGAGTTAGTTAGCACACGGTGGATCGCTTTAGCAATAATTCGCATTTCAATTTCTTGCATTCCACGGGTTGTTACAGCAGGGGTTCCTAGACGAATTCCACTGGTTTTAAATGGGCTGCGTGTTTCCCCAGGTACAGTATTTTTATTAGTAGTAAGGTGGGCTTTTTCTAATGCTCTCTCAGCTTCTTTACCCGTCATATTTGGAAACTTTGGTCGGAGATCCATAAGCACTAAGTGGTTATCTGTCCCGCCACTTAGTACGAAATGGCCGTTTTCGATTAATGCAGTTGCCAGGGCATTAGCATTAGCGATGGTTTGAGTTTGATAATTCTTGAATTCAGGTTTTAAGGCTTCACCTAAACAGATTGCTTTAGCCGCAATAACATGCATTAAAGGTCCTCCTTGGACTCCTGGGAATACTGCTGAATTTATAGCTTTGGCGTAAGCTTTTTTACAAATTATGAGTCCGCCTCTAGGTCCGCGTAATGTTTTATGTGTAGTGGTAGTTACAAAATCAGCATGAGGTACAGGGGATGGGTGTAACTCAGTTGCTACTAAACCTGCAATATGCGCAATGTCCGCTAAAAGGTATGCCCCACACTTGCGAGCTATCTTTCCCATGTATTCGAAATCAATAATTCGTGGGTAAGCAGAAGCTCCAACAGTAATCATTTTAGGTTTTTCTCGTTCAGCAGTTTCGGCTAATTGTTGATAATCAATGCGACCATCTTTTTCACTAACACCATAGTTTATAGTGTCATAAAGCGTACCACTAAAATTTGCAGGATGGCCGTGAGTAAGATGACCACCATCCGTTAAACTCATCGTAAGGATCTTATCTCCGGGCTTTAAAACTGAGAAATAAACACCCATGTTTGCTTGGCTTCCCGAATGAGGTTGTACATTAACATGTTCTGCGCCAAAAAGTTGAATTGTACGGTCAATAGCTAATTGCTCAACAATATCGACATATTTACAGCCTCCATAATAACGTTTTCCAGGATAACCTTCAGCATATTTATTTGTCATTACAGAACCCGTTGCTTCAATTATGGCAGGAAGGGTAAAGTTTTCTGAAGCAATTAGTTCTAAATGGCTGTGTTGACGGTTCTTTTCCAAAGTGATAGCTTGATATACCTCAGGGTCAAGTATCTGTAAGTTTTTACTGTTTATCATGAGATTTCAGTAAGCATAGAGATAATTATATTATATTTATTAGTATATATTGGCGGAAATAGAAAAATTTTACATCTCAATTTTGTCAAATTTCATTCGACTGATATTAACATTTAATTATCTGTAGTATTTGTTAATTTATTTCTGGTTTATAACTATTTTTAAAATATTGAATAATGTAGGGAATTGCTTCTACAATACTATCACGGCAAGATTCATAGATTGACAAATTGGATCCAAATGGGTCAGGTATTTCTTGCTTCTTGGGTGATGGGATGTATCCACGAAAAAGCTGAATAGGTATTTTAGATTGAGGAAAAAGATTCCAGATAGATTGACGATGAAACTCAGTCATACATAATACAATTATAGAGTCGTCTATCAATTTTTTAGTAACTCTATTACTTTTGTGGTCACTCAAATCCAAGCCTACTTTTTTTAATGCACTTATTGCATGACTCGTAGCAGGCGCACCTTTTGGTGCTGAAATACCTGCCGATATTACGCGAAAAGAAGACCAAGGATGATCTTCAGCATCCAAGGCATGTTGTAGCAATTTTTCAGCCATAGGGCTGCGACAACTATTACCCGTACAAATACAAGATATTAATGGAACTCTATCAGCCATGTGAAGTCTATCTTATGTTGGTAAAGCCTAGGATGGATTAGATTTTTAATATGCAATTTAAATTAATTACCTTAGCTCTTTTGCTCCGATATCTCGTCGATAATAAACCGAGGGAAATTGTACTTTTTCACAATAGAGGTACGCATCTTGTGCTGCTGTCTCTAAGTCTTTACCTAAAGCTGTAATGCCTAAAACGCGTCCTCCATTGGTCAGGAATTTACCATCATCTCCTAAACTTGTCCCAGCATGAATAACATTGATATTTTTGGGGGTATGGTTAGGGAATTGAATGATTTCTCCTTTCGGGTAGACTTCCGGGTAACCTTTACTTGCTATTACTACAACACATGCACTTTTGTTTTTAAATTTTATCGCAGTGGGATCCAAATTGTTAGTTGCGCAATCGTACATTAACTTGATAGGATCTGTCTCGATTAAAGGAAGTAAAACTTGTGTTTCGGGATCTCCAAAACGGACATTGAATTCTATTACTTTTGGTCCTTTGTCAGTAATCATAATCCCGATATAGAGAACACCGTGATAATTGATGCCTTCAAGTTTCAATCCTGCAAGGGTAGGTTCAATAATCCCTTTATTAATTTGTAGTTGAAGCTTATCTGAGACTACTGAAGCGGGTGCGTAAGCACCCATTCCCCCAGTGTTAAGACCTGTATCATTTTCGCCAATGCGTTTGTGATCTTGGCTAGGTGGTAGTGTTAGATATTTTTCACCAGAAGCAATAATATGTATGGAAGCTTCTTCCCCTTGAAGGTATTCTTCGATTACAATTTTTTTACCGCTCTCACCAAATAGCTTTCCAGAAAGCATATTCTGAATGTTAAATTCAGCGGTTTTTTTATCAGTAGGAATAATTACACCTTTCCCTCCTGCTAATCCGTCAGCTTTGATGACGATAGGCGACGAACTTATATCTAGGTAATCCAATGCAGGTTTAAGTTGTGTGAAAGTTGATGATTCTGCAGTTGGGATAGCATATTTTTTAAGGAACTTTTTAGTAAAGACCTTACTACCCTCTAAGCGAGCAGCTTGCTTATTAGGACCAAATGCAAGTATTGTTTCGGCCTGCAGTTTGTCTATAACTCCTAAGCAAAGAGGAATTTCAGGGCCGACTATTACAAAATCAACTTTTTCTTCCTTTGCAAGGTCTACAATACTTTTTACATCATTTATATTAACTGGACGACATTCAGTATCCAAAGCCATACCGCCATTCCCAGGTGCAGCGATTACACTTTTTACCAATGGGCTAGCCAAACAAGCCTGAAGGATTGAGTGCTCCCTTCCTCCCGAACCTATTATCAAGACTTTCATAATTCTTATTATATACGAAATCCTTTATAGAAAGACAATTTAATTGCAGGGTAATGTTTTGATTTATTTGTATGCTAACTTCAAATATGTATTTGATATTACATGATTATTGAAATTTGTATGTATTATCTATATTGAATTACTTTACATTTCTTAATTACCTAATTTTATTTATGCGTATTTACTTTATGGGGATTTGCGGAACTGCAATGGGCAATACCGCAATTATGTTAAAAAAATTGGGCCATACTGTTTGTGGGGCAGATACAGATGTCTACCCACCAATGTCTAATGTTTTAATAGATGCAGGTATTGCCATTGAGGATGGGTTTAATCCGAAGAAATTGGAGAAGTTGGAACCCGATTTAGTTGTGGTGGGAAATGTCATCTCACGAGGGAATCCTGAAATAGAATGGCTTTTGGAGACCAAAAGATTCAAATTTACTTCATTACCAGCTTTGCTCCAGGATTTTATCTTAAGTGATCGGTATAATATTGTAATTTCTGGAACACATGGAAAAACAACAACCAGTTCAATCATAGCATACCTTTTATATAAGTTGGGTTCTACCCCTGGTTATCTTATTGGCGGAGTTCCACAAGATCTTCCCACGGGTGCCTGTGAAGGGATAAAAGGGGGGCCATTCGTCATAGAGGGAGATGAATATGATAGCGCATTTTTTGATAAGCGGAGTAAGTTTATACATTATCTACCTAGCATTCTTATTATCAATAATCTTGAATTTGATCACAGCGATATTTTTAGAGATCTATTTGATGTCAAACAGAGTTTTAAGCATTTATTGCGTATTGTTCCCGCTAATGGATATGTCCTAATTAATGGTGATGATAGTAATATTCTTTCACTTTTTCCGATCTCTTGGGCACGTGTTATTAAAGTAGGTGTTGGTGAGGGAAATGAATTACGTATTGTTGATTTCCAAGAGTCGGCGACTGAAAGTCGTTTTAAACTTTATTGGCGTGGAGAGCTGTGGAAGGAAGTTGTATGGAATCAGCCTGGATTATTTAATGCGCGTAATGTGGCGATAGGGGCTTTAGCCGTAGGTTTAACGTTAAACCCTGAAAACCCTATAATGATATCGCTTAAGGAGGTCAGTAGTTTTAATGGTGTAAAACGAAGACAGGAATTATTGATAGATAATAAAAAGATAAAAGTTTTGGAAGACTTTGCTCATCACCCCACGGCAGTCGAAGAAATGTTGAAATCTATTCGATGCCGTTACACTAAACATAAAATAACCGTTGGATTTGAACCTCGCAGTAATACTGCAAAGTCAGATGTATTTCAGCAAGAATTTGCACGCGCATTAATTATGGCAGACGAAGTAATGATTGGTAATATTCATAATGAGCAAGGTTTTGTCCCAAAGTCTAGGCTCAATACTACTCAACTCGCAGTTGATCTAATCAGAGGTAAGGTTTCCGCTCAGGCATTTTCAAGTAATTTAGACTTGTTAGAGTCATTGTGGAATCGAATTTTAGAAAGAATCGATGAAGACCATATAATCATTTTTTTCACTAATGGTTCATTTGATGGAATTATTCTGAAGTTAGTAAAACGAATTAAGGGTTTGTGAAGTTAAAAATTACACATTGAAATGACTTGAGATAGGTGGATGATATTATACCCGACTGGGTTTTTATTTTGTGACTCTGCGTTTACCCCGAATATATTTTATCGATCTCAAAATATTCCTTGGACACTCAATTCAATGATTACTGTAAACTTTTAGGTGAGTTTACATGTTGAGGTTTAGGGTGATAATAAATCTTCTTCATATTCATGTTGTAGGGGGAAGAGAATTCATTATTAGTGGATAGCTTAATATTGAATTGCAATAATTGATTATCTTGAACCATTGTGGTTAAAATAAGTGTAGAGTTAAACTAGATTTTATTTAAGTCAATTGAGCGAGAATAATTCCAACATAATACCCAAAATATTTGAAGAAAAAATTCAAGAGTTTCTTGCTTATCTTGAATTGGAGAAAGGTATGTCTGTACATACTATAGAAAACTATCAAAGTGATTTGTTTCAATGTGCACTGTATCTCACTTTATTAAAAGTCGATAATTGGCGAAATGTTAGGAACGAACATATTTCTCTATGGATAAGTGGACTTTCACAAAAAGGATTTGCTGCGGCTAGTATCTCACGTAAACTTTCAACGATTAGAATGATGTCGAGGTATTTAATTAAGGAAGGTTACTCTAGGGATGATATGACAGCACTGATCCCTGGTCCTAAAGTTTCTCGTAGGTTACCCATAACCCTTACTGTCGAGGAAATAAAGAAGCTTCTCCATGCACCTGATCTTAGGAGTCCTCAGGGTGTCCGTGACCGCGCAATAATCGAGTTGTTTTATAGCAGCGGACTACGAGTTTCTGAAATGTCAGCATTGGCTTTACATGAAGTAGATTTGGAAAACGAATATTTGAAAGTGACGGCAGGAAAAGGGAACAAGCAACGTATTATTCCTATTGGAAGTAAAGCACGGGAATCAATAGAAGTTTATCTCACCGTATCACGGCCAAAATTGATAAAGCCAAAAACCGGAAGCTCACTTTTTATTAGTAACAGAGGTCAAGCGATTTCGCGTAAAACAGTGTGGTTGATGCTTAAAAATTACGCTGAAAAAGCAAAGATTAATAAACCAGTGAAGCCTCATGTTTTGCGTCATTCGTTTGCTACACATTTATTAAGTGGTGGGGCCGATTTGAGAGCCATTCAAGAAATGTTAGGACATTCTGATATTACGACTACACAGATTTATACAACAGTAGAAAAAAATCGTCTTATAAAACAACACGAAGAATTTCATCCTCGTAAGAATCAATTAGTTTGAGTTGGTACCTTCTACAAAACTAAAGCATACTAATAGTCCTGCTATTCTCGACTGAGTAAACTCATAAAGAAAACAACAGATACAGAGATGCTCATAATAATAAGTGATAAAATAATAGCTTGCCCAGTATCCCCAGATTCTACAGCAGAAAATATCGCAATAGGCATAGTCTGTGTTTGACCGGGGATATTGCCGGCAATCATAAGTGTGGCACCAAACTCTCCTAAAGCCCTCATAAAACTTAATATAATTGCCGCTACCATACTGGTCCAGCTTAAGGGGATCATTACCATCCAAATAATTCTCCATTCGCTAAGACCAAATATTCGAGCGACATCAAGTAAATTAGGTTCGATTTGTAAAAAGGCCGCACGTATAGTTTGGTACATGAGAGGGAAGGTAACTACCGTGGCAGCAATCAACGTTGCAGGCCAAGAAAAAATGATGGATATTCCGATCGAGGCAAGTGTTTCTCCAATGGGGGATTGTCTACCAAAAATGATAAGAAGGCAAAGACCAATTACTGTTGGAGGCAGAGCGAGAGGAAATAGGAGTATCCCATCGAGTATATCAAGCCCACGATGTTTATAGCGTATTCGCCATCGTGCAGTTAGTACACCTAAGACAAAAGTGATCGCAGTTGCAGCTGATGCGGTCTTTAAAGAAAGCCATAAAGGTGTGAGATCAACCATCAGCCAAGTGCTTATTTAATGAGATATGAAGTCTCAGGTACAATTGTGCGAAAGCCATAATCTTGAAATAATTTTAGGGAACTTTGTTTTTCGATGAAAAGTAAAAAAGTATTCGCTATTTTAGATTGAGGAGAATTTTTAATAATTGCATGATAGTATTTAATTGGTCGATGAGACGAGGGATCTACATTACTTGCAATTTTAATATTTTTAGACATCAAGGCATCTGTTTTATAAACAAACCCGGCCTGGACATTTTTCGTTTCAACATAAGTTATTGCCTGAATGGCGTTTTTTGCGAAAACTAGTTTAGAGTGAAGTTTGTCGAGGAGTTCTAAAGAGAGAAGTGTATCTTTTGCATAAAGTCCTACGGGAACAGAACTAAAATCACCAACAGCAATTTTATATACGCTTGGTTTGTTTAAATCAAAGAAGTTATTAATCGTGGTATTGGTTTTGTGAGTAATCAGAATAAGACTATTACCCAGGAGCGATTTATAGGAATTCCTTTCGACTAAATCTTTTTTAAGCAAAATTTCCATGTCCTTGGAAGCAGCTGAAATGAAGATATCGATGGGTGCACCATTTTCTATTTGATGGCGTAAAGACCCGGAACTACCAAAATTGAAAACTAGCTGTGAATGGGGGTAGATGAGATTGAATTGATTCGCAATATCCAATAGAGGTTCACGCAAACTTATAGCCGCTGAAATAGTTAGTACATCTCTTTTGGTACATGAAACTATAAAAACAATTAGAAGAGTTACAGATAAACTGGTAATTATAAAAAAAATAGACCTCAATTTCATTTGTTGAATACAGAATTGTATTTTTCGCTCGCGATATTCCCAGCAGTTCATCCTATTAATGGCAATGGAAATTATATTTATGGGAACAGGTACTTCTCAAGGAGTTCCAATGATAGCTCATGATCCAGAAAAGTTGGATCTACAAAATCCTAAAAACTGGAGATCAAGAAGCAGTATTCATGTGGTAATGGATGGATGCCATATCCAGGTGGACGCAGCCCAGGAATTCAGGCTTCAATGTATCCAAAATAATATTCAGCAAATTGATTATTTTGTTCTTACACACGGTCACGCTGATCATATTTTGGGTATGGATGATCTGCGTCGTTTTTGTGATTTACTTGGAGGGAAGTCTATACCTATTTATAGTTCTGAAATAGGCCTTAAGAGGGTACGAGAAATTTTTCCTTATGCGATAAGAGAGAAACCTGAGTTTCGAGGATACCCAGCTTTTCAATTAATAGAAATACCTCCCATACTGGAATTAGATTGTGGACGTATTTATACGACCTTGCTTCCACACGGCAGGATGCAAGTACTGGGACTTCTATTTGAAGAACGTAGCAGTGGAAAAAGAATCGCTTATTACACTGATTGTAAAACGGTAGGAGTGAAACAAAGAGAACTAGCTCGCGGAGCCGATATTGTTGTTCTTGACGCATTACGCCCTAATTCTCATCCCACACATATGTCGATTGAGGAAGCACTGGAAACGGCGCTAGATATTGCAGCGCCTCAAACTTATTTTACACATATGACCTTTATGATTGATCACGAAACATATAATATTCAATTCCCGCAAGGGATTTCTTTGGCTTATGACGGATTGCGGGTTACTCTCTAATATGTGATAATTATTCAAATGAAATAGAGTTTGAACGTAACTACGCTTCTTTCCTTCGGGAGATTTTAGTGGGTAAAGATTCTGAAAATTCACCTATTGTACGATATTTTTGATACCTTTCTTCAACTAATGTTTGAGGTGATTTGTTTTGTAATTCTTTCAAGTGTCTCGAGATTGCTAAATCGAGAATTTTAGCTGCTGTTTGGTAATCACAATGAGCCCCTCCATAGGGTTCCTCAATAATTTCGTCAGCTATTCCTAGTTTAATTAATTCTTTCGCATTTAATTTTAATGATTCAGCTGCCTTTACTGATTGGTCTCGATTTCGCCAAAGTATCGCAGCACAGGCTTCGGGAGGACAGATTGAGTAATAGGCATATTGCAATACTAAAATGCGATCAGTTACACCAATCCCAAGAGCACCTCCTGAGCTGCCTTCGCCAATGACGATTGATATAAAAGGTACCTTTAGTCGACTCATTTCCCGTAGATTAACAGCAATTGATTCTGCGACATGTCGTTCTTCTGAGCCAATTCCAGCATAGGCTGCCTTAGTATCAATCATCGAAATTATTGGCATATTAAATTTTTCCGCCATTTTCATTAAGCGTAATGCTTTGCGATACCCTTCTGGTAGTGGCATGCCAAAATTACGTGCAAGGTTTTCTTTTGTATTACGCCCTTTTTGCTGTGCGATAATCATAACTGGTTCTCCTTTTAAAAAAGCCGTTCCGCCAATTATTGCCTTATCATCTCCAAATCTACGATCGCCATGAAATTCCTGGAAATCAGTAAAAATGATGTTTATATAATCCAACGCGTAGGGACGTTTAGGGTGTCTTGCAAGTTGAATTATTTGCCAGGAAGTGAGGTTTGAATATATTTCACGTTTTGTCGCATCAAACTTTTTCTCTATAGCCTCAATTTCACATGATAAATCAAGGTTTTGTGCCATTGATTTTCTTTTAAGTGTATCGAGTTGCTCCTCTAAATCACGAAGCGGTTTTTCAAATTCTAATGTGAACTGAGAATTTTCCATTCTAAATGTAGTTAAAAGAAAATTAAGTTTAAACTGATTATAGGTGAGATTAAAAACAATTAATACAAGACTGATCTTTTATATCATCAATGCTTAGGGGATTGTAATTCGTTTTTCCAGTTTAACATTCGAGCTTGAGCACCAAATTTTTCTGCAGCTGCTTTATCTCCAAGTTCCATCCATATACGTGAGAGACTGGTGTTAATGTGTATATCCTTGGGGTTAAGTTTATAGGCTTTTTCTGCTGCGTGCAAAGCCCGATCATAAAATTTATCAGAAAAATATATTTCAGCTAATGCATGCCAAGCCTCAAAGGATTGGGAATTAATATTTATTGCTTCATCAAGTTTTTTAATGGCACTCTTATTATCACCTAAGGTAAAATCCAAAGTTGCATCCTCTACAATACTCTGTACATCATGATTTTTCATCTTTGACCTAAAGCTTGAGATTACAAAATTCTTCAGCTTTGACGAGCATATTTTTTATTATTGATTCTTTTACCGTTAAGTGAATAGGTAAATTAATTATGAATTTATGTATTATGGTTTACGATAGAATAAAAGTTTTGTTAAATGCAAAAATCTATTAATATCTAACCGTAAGACTAAAAGAAATTAAGACGTGTTTAAAAATTATGGATGTATTAAGGCAAAATGAAATTTATGAAATTCGTGAATCTTCTATTCATAATAAAGGAGCATTCGCAAAACAAGGTATAGCAAAAGGAACTCGTGTTATTGAGTATATTGGTGATAGAATAACAAAGGCTGAGTCTGCAAGGCGTAGCATTCGCATGATTGAGAAAGCAAAAGAAACTGGTCATGGAGCAGTTTATATTTTTGAGCTTAATAAACGTTATGATATAGATGGGGATGTCAGTTATAATACGGCTCGGTTTGTTAATCATTCATGTAATCCTAATTGTGAAACAGATATTATCCGTGGTAGAATATGGATAATTGCGATTCGTGATATAAAAAAGAATGAAGAACTTTCCTATGATTATGGTTATGATTTAGATGACTTCCGTGATCATCCGTGTCGTTGTGGAAGTGATAAATGCGTGGGATATATAGTTAACCAAGAGCAGTGGGGAAAATTAAGAAAATTATTAATTAAAGATAAAAGGAAGACAACTAAATCGAATAAGAATACCTGAAAAAAATGAGTTTTATAGATCAATATTTCTTTTCAAAATAATATGACAATAATTTCATGGAATGTTAATGGGATACGTGCCGTGATAAAAAAGGGGTTTATAGACTTTTTAAATAAATCTAAATATGATATATTTTGTCTACAGGAAATTAAAGCCAGGCAAGAGCAGGTGGAGATAAAGTTACCTTCCGGATTTAAAGAATATTGGAATCCAGCTGAAAAGAAAGGTTATTCAGGAACTGCAATTTTTAGCAAAATTGAACCTGAAAATGTGATTTATGGAATTGGTGTAAAAGAAGCTGATGATGAAGGTCGCGTCATAGCTTTAAAATTCTCTGACTTTTATCTGGTAAACGTATATACTCCAAATGCAAAAAATGATTTATCCCGATTGAAATTTAGAGAAAAAATTTGGGATCCTGCTTTCCTGAAATATTTAAAGGAATTAGAAAAACAGAAACCAGTAATATTTTGTGGTGACTTAAATGTTGCCCATCAAAAAATAGACCTTGCGAACCCTCAGAGCAACCGACATAATGCAGGGTTTACTGATGAAGAACGTACAGGATTTAATAATTTAGTTAATGCAGGATTTCTTGATACTTTTCGCGAATTTGAACCAGGCCCTAACCATTATACCTGGTGGTCATATCGGACCAATGCGAGGGCAAGAAATATCGGTTGGCGCATTGATTATTTTTGTATCTCTTCTTCATTGAGATCAAGGTTAATAAAAGCTTTCATTCAACCAGAAGTAATGGGGTCTGACCATTGCCCAGTCGGGATAAAATTAAGGGATTAATAAGAACATTTGTGGGAATATAGAGTGATATTGATTGTGATTGAGGAGTATATCATGTTATACAAGAAAATGAAATCATTTAAAATTACCTAAACTAAAATTTAATCCTAAATAATGTTTTGTTATTATAATTATATATAGGTGAAAATACTCGATCCATAGTCCTAAGTAATGAATATTAAATATAAATGAGAAGCCTGCTGTATTATTATATTTTCCCCATTTTTATTTTCACTCTGACCTATGCACTAGGCCAGAGTTCAGTCCCTTCGGTGATTCACCCGATTTCAAATATTAATAATCCAGTGATGGAAGGTCCGGTAGTTATTAATTTAAGAGAAGTTTTTGAGCTACCAGGGATTGAGGAACCAGTAGTACATTTTAAAACAAGTCTGGGTTCATTTAATGTGGAGTTGTTTGCTTCGGAAGCACCCAATACAGTTAATAACTTTCTTAATTATGTGGATGATGGTGATTATACAGACACCGTCATCCATTTCTCTGAAACACAATATTATGGGATTATTCAAGGTGGTAAATATACAATACTCCCGATCCTATTTGATACCATACCGACTGACCCCCCTGTTGCGAGTGAAGCAGGACATCCTCATGATAGAGGGACAATTGCAACGACTGTTATTAATGGTGACCCCAATACTGCCACAAGTAGTTGGCATATTAATATTTTCGATAATGCTGGTTATTTTCCTCAAAATACAGTTTTTGGTGAAGTTATTGGTGCGGGGATAGGTGTAATCAATGATATTTCTCTCCTTGATGTCACATTTTTAAGTAAGGAAGTCCCTCGACTACCTGTGCTCAATTTTACAGGTGAGCACGCATTAACTACGGATAATTTTGTTTTTATACGTTCTATAACACGTCTTCCGATCTATCCCGAAACAACAAGAGAAATTGCAGTTTTAAAATATGAAATTGAAAATGATAATCCTCAATTGGTTACAGCGTCACTTAATGGATCTATATTGAAGCTTTATAGAAACCCCAAGCAAACAGGGATGGCTGAATTTACTGTTCGTGCAATAGATTCGGATGATATTATGGCGGAGAGCTCTTTTAGTGCAACCTATGACGCTCTTATTACCGAGGCAATAGAGATCATTCTTGAAGGAACGGGCAATGTAGTTGGGGAGAATATTGAGCATCCAAATGGAAATGTCTTTGATCAGGTATTAATGACAGGTGAAAGTATTAAATTAAGAGCGAAACCTAATCAAATTACACGAGTATCTTTTTTAGATGAAGATGATGATATTGTTCAAGTGGAGTTTTCAGGAACTGGATTATTATCCGTTGATTTAGACCCTACTACTTTTTCTCCACCTGCACAACCGGTGAAATATAACCAACCTACTGTATATTATGTTAAAGGGAGGCCAACAGTACGTGTAGAAGGATCAGATACAAGTACTTTTCTGAGTATTTTTACTGTGGGTAGGATCAATGCGGTAAAGCAGGCATTATTTCCTGAAGGAATAGTTTACGATGCTGAAGCAGATGTAAATTTAGTTGAAGTAATTAATTCAACTGTGATTGGAGGCATGCAATTATCGAATGTTTCTTTTAAGGGAGATAAAGGTAGAATTGGTGTTGATGCGCGTGGGGTAAAAATTGCTACAAGATTAACAGTAGGAGATATTGATGCAAGTGACCTTGCGACACCTCATTTACTCTTTGCCCCAGGTTCTTTTACAGTAAATGTGGAAAATTCAGGGATGCGCATCACGGGGGGGAGACCTGGTTCAGAGTAATGGGTTACAAGCGATTTTAGTAGCTGAAGATGACCTAACAGTTCCCGGGTTTACTACATTGATCGCACAAAACAATTTCAAATCAGATGAAACTCCACAGCCAACCCAAAATATAAATGTGGCTTTTGCGAACGAAGATGGTATAACCATCGCCATCCCAATTGTAGAAACGACGATTGAGTGAACTTACATTTATTGGGTTGGTGCGAATAGAAAAGTTTTCTAACAGAAAAAAGTATCTTCTATGCCAGTGGCAATTTCGAAATAATTCTTCTCATTGCCTCGTGATTGGAGATTTCAGATAAAGCTTTTTGTAGTAGATTTTTGCCTGGTTCTATCTTCGGCCATGGTGACGCACCCGAAGGATGGGGGAGTGGAATAATATCGATTTTTTTCATCGTTATATAAAGCATTAAAATTATTACCAATTATGTTAGTCAATGATGAGTATTTCATGAATTGATTAATAGCTAATTTCCCTACTGGAATAACTAATTCAGGCTTAAGGATGCTGAATTCTGATTTCAGCCAGCTAGAGCAATTAGTAATTTCCTTAGTGTTAGGTACGCGATCGCCTCCTTGCTTATTTTTACCTGGATAGCATCTGCAAACAGCGGCCATATATATATTCTTGCGGAATTGTTGTTCGGTTATTCCACATGATTTTTCAAACCACTGAAATAAGGTTTTTCCAGCAGTCCAAGCAAAGGGTTTCTCCAATAATGGTTCTCTCTGTCCTGGTGCTTGTCCAACTAAAATCACCTTACTGATTACTGGTAGACAAGTTACTACAGGTTTATGCATCGCAGGACAAAAATTACATGTCCTCAACCGTTTAAGGTGCAGTTCCAGTTCGAGTTTTGTTAAATTATTCAAATTAAGAGTTTCTTATATATTTAATAATCTCCGTTGACAGAACATAAAATGCATGTAAATCAATCATAGTTTAATAATTATAAAAGACAAAAGAGTAAAACGAAGATCACTACTTAAGTTTTCTGAATTTCACTGAAGATTGTCCTATTTGAGTTGTTTTAATTCTAATTAAAATTAATCTACAGTATATAAATGAAATCAAATATTTCCTTTGATAAGATAAACTGGACTACAAGTAGTTTTCTTATTGCATCTGCAATAATTTCACTTACTGCAGTGCCTGTTTATCTTTGGCACTTTGGCTTGGATTGGTTCCAAGTTACTTTGTTTTTGTTCTTTTTTATTTCCACGGGCTTGAGCATTACCCTGGGATACCATAGGCTTTTTGCCCACTTATCTTTTAAAGCGACCTGGCCTGTAAAACTTTATACGCTTATTTTTGGAGCTGCGGCCTTTCAAGAATCTGCTCTCGAGTGGGTTTCTGACCATCGCAATCACCACAAACATGTAGATCACGATTATGATCCGTATAATATTAATAAGGGGTTTTTCCATGCGCATGTTGGGTGGCTCTTATTTAGGATCCAGTATGAACTGCCAACTAATAATGTTGATGATTTAAAAAATGATCCACTTGTCATGTGGCAACATCGCTGGTGGCTTCTTATAGGGACCGTCTTTGGTTACATTTTACCCACCTTCTTAGGCTATCTGTATGGAGGGGGACAAGCTGCCTTGGGAGCATTTCTAATTGCAGGTGTAGGAAGAGAGTTTTTTGTTCAGCATATGACATTTTTGATTAACTCTTTCTGCCATTACTTTGGGAATAGGCCTTACTCAAGTAAATGTAGCGCACGTGATAGCAGTTTTATTGCTCTATTTACTTTTGGGGAAGGATATCACAATTTTCATCATGAGTTTCAACAGGATTATAGAAATGGAATAAAATATTGGCATTTTGATCCTACAAAATGGACGATTTGGTTTTTGGGGAAGATTGGGTTAGTATCAAATATGCGGAGGGCATCTAGGGAAAAAATATTACTGGCTGAACTTGGTGAAATGAAAAATATTATTGATAATAAAATTGAGATTTGCCAAGTTCATTTAACGGATAGTACGCGTCAGATTATGCAACAATCACTTGTTTATCTACAAGATATCTCCTTGAAAATGTCACTAAGATACAAGGAATTACATAATGTTGTTGAACAGAGAATTGAACTTTCGCGTGAGACACTCTCTGAATGGAGACAGGAAATTAAAGAAGCAAAGGTTTATTTAAAAACCCTTCCTCAAACTGAGATGAATCTTCTAACTTCGGCCTAAAGATTATTTTCAGTCACCTATATAAAAACGCCATCTTGCATGTGTAATATATAATCACACTTTTGTGCTAATTCAGCATTGTGTGTGGCTATAAGGATAGCATGACCCTTATCACGAGATATTCGTTGAAGAATATTAAATATTCGATCTGAATTCTTTAAATCGAGATTTCCTGTCGGTTCATCCGCCAATATCAGAGAAGGTGAGTTAGCAAGTGCACGAGCAATAGCGACTCGCTGTTGTTCACCTCCAGATAGTTGATGGGCAGGACGATCTGCTTTATCTCCTAATCCAACATCTGTTAGTAGGTTTTGCGCTTTGGATTTCATTTCTGTTATCGATAATTTCCGTTGCTTGAGCATGGGTAAAATGACATTTTCGGTTACATTGAATTCTGGAAGTAAAAAGTGAAATTGAAAAATAAAACCAATGAAATTATTTCGCGCTTGCGTCCGTTCCCGATCTGATGCGTGAGTCATTGTTTTTCCCCTGAGAACAACCTCTCCAGATTCTGGTCGATCGAGCAATCCGGCTAAAAATAAAAATGTACTTTTACCACACCCAGATGGTCCAACAATTGCGCAAACTTTTGCTGGAAGTAAAGAAATATTCAGTCCACGAAGGATTGATATTGTATTGCCGTTTGTATTAAGGCTATGTTTCATATCGGTACATTGTAACACGGGGGTATTTATACTTTTATAGTCAATCATTGACCTGCTCCTCGGATAATGACTGCTGGTTCCAAGCGTGAAGCTTTTCGGGCAGGGATATAGCAGGCTATTAAAACGACAATTAGGGCCGTTATAGCAGCCGCGGTGTAGTGCCAAATACTCCAGTTAACAATAAAATGATCAGTCGTGAATATACCACGTATTCGAATAGGTAGCGCGGAAACAGTATAGGTCATAGCTGCACCCAAGAGTAGACCAGAAAATGTTCCTATCAAATAAATAATCAGCCCCTGAATAATGAATACTAATCCAATATCATTGCGTGAGTAACCAATTGACCTAAGTATTGCAATTTCGCGACTTTTCTCCATGACAATTATTGCCAGAGTATTAAATATACCTAAGCCCGAGATAATAATGATTGTAGATACAGTAATGGCCGATGACAGTCGAAGTGCCCAAAAAACATCAAGCCAAACATGTTCTCTCTCCTGCCAACTCTCTACGCTATGCCCCAATACTGAACGCATATGCATGGCGTTTACTGGAGCCCGATTTTTATCATGTAAATTTACTTGAAGAAAAGTTACACCAAAGGGTTTTTTCAATATTGTTCTAGCTTGGTCGAGGTGTGTAAAAACCCAGACCTTATCGATATCAGATACTCCCGTTTCATAAATTGCACTGACACGCATTTGATGACTTTCTTCTTTTGCCCAAACAACTAAATTATCGCCCACATTTAAAAGCATACGTTGCGCTAGAGAGCTTCCAATTAATATTCCATTATGAGTACCTCTAAATTCACTTAGTTCCCCCCATTTTATATGTTGCTCCAAATCAGAAACCGAAAGATGATTATCAAGATCAATACCATGTAGACTAACACGATGTGTTATGAAGTTATTACTTATGTTTACTTCTCCACGAATGACTTCCGATACAGCCAAAACATTATGGAATTCTTTTACTGCTTCTATTAGAGTTCTAGGATGATCAATACCTTTAATAAATTTGCGGCCTTCGAAATGAGAGAAAGAAAAATGGGACTTAATATCTCGGATTCGTTCTAATTCTATACTACGTAAGGTGCTTTGTGTTTTATCTTGTATTCGGAGGGCGCCTTTTGTTCCCAGTATAGTTTTAATGAAAAAGATTTCGAAACCGCTGGTTAGTGCTTGGGTCAGAATGATAAAAGCGACTCCAAATACAATACCCGTCAGGCTCATAATCATGGCTCGTTTCTTTGATCGTAGGAAACGTAAGGCAATACTGATTTCAGGCAGCATAAGTCAAGCCGTTGTTATTGTACGTTTACTTTGTAACCATGCTTGAATCTATCGAGATCTTCAACGATAACAAGATCACCTTCTTCTAAGCCGTTGATTACTTCTACATTGTGTAAGCCCTGATAACCTTTTTGCACAGGACGGATTTCTACTTTACCATTTTTAACTGCGTAGACTTGGTCTCCAACTAATGCTCGAATAGGTATAATAAGAGTATTTTCACGTTCAGCAACTATGATATTCGCTTCTCCTGTTAGTCCGGGTGTTAAGAGTTCTTTACTAATATTGACTGAGAGAAAGATACTAAAACGTTGGGTTTCTGGATCATTGGTTGGAAGTAGTTGAATGACTTCACCATTAAACAAATCGTCACCATAACCAAGAAATCTCACAATTGCCCGCTGGCCAATTTTAACTTTGGCAAAGGCTTCTTCATTAATCTCTGCAATTACGCGACGGTCATTTGAGATGACTTCTGCAATTCCAGTTCTACTACTAATTAAGTCTCCTTCAAATACATCTACAGCCACTATGATGCCGTCGACTGGGCTTCTGATTGTCATTCTTTCAAGTTTGAGTTGGTTTTGCTCTAAGTCATTTTCTAAACGACTTAAAATTGCTCCATTATCAATTTTTTCACGATCCATTTTTTCCCTTAATTCAGCCAATTGCCGACGCCATGCCTTTAAAGTATCAGGTGATGCACTACCTCTTTCATCTAGAGCTTCCAATTCTTCTAATTTATCTTTAACTTCATCAATCTTAAACTTTAGTGGAGAACCTAAGTTTAAACTTTTACGAAAAGCACCCAATTCATTTTGTATTCTTTCAATTTTTAATTCAAGTTCCGTTGTATCCAACTTGACAACTATGGTACCTGATTGAACAACATTCCCGAGCTTTAAAAGACTTGAGATTACACGCCCGTTTTCTTCAGAACGTATAGTCAGACGATAAGTTTCTTCGATTTTTAAGTTTGCAGATACTGCATCTACTGCTTGCCCACGTACGACTTCTTCTGTATAAGCTCTTGGTTTGCAAGACCAGATTAACGATAATATGGCAATGATAAAAATCAAAGCCACTATAAATTTATTGATGTATTTAATTTTCCTCATTGGTCTGAGGCAATGTGAAATGTTGCAATGCAGGATCGTGTCCAACAAATGAAAGAAACTCTGAGAGTTTGAGAAGAAAATTACTTCGCGCAATGTATAGGTCATTTTGTTTTTTTAAAAAATTCAAACGACTTTCCAAATATTCCAATTCTGATATTTTATTTTCTTCCTTTAATTGGTTGTCACGATTCCAAAATTTCATAGCAAAAGGATAGCGAGCTTCATTCAACTCCAATGAACGAAAAGACAGGTCAAGATCGGTTGCCATTTTACGTGCTTGACGGGTTAATTGATTATTAATTCCAAGTTCTTGTTGCTCAAGTAGACGAATACGTGCCAAACTCGCTATTTTTCTACCTTTAGTAGCAAATCCGTCAAAAATATTCCAAGTTAATCTTACATCCAAAAAAATAAAAATCAAAGTCTACGAATCGTTGAAAGATTAGAATATATAACTGGTTATAATGAGTCCAATTTAAAAGAACTAATACTCGAAATACCTTCACCTGAACTAAACAAAAACCTATTTGAGGAAAAATTAACCGATTTTTTGAATGGAGGATATAAAAATAGCCCTGAATTTAGCCTCAATCTGAAAAAAATTCAACGGGAGAAAGAAAATTTAAAATTTATTGAGTCGATTAATCGTCCATTATTTAACATTCAGTTAACTATTAAACAAGTACAGGATAATACAGCTTCATTTAATTATGTTGAAATTTTGCTCTAAGTCATTTTCTAAACGACTTAAAATTGCTCCATTATCAATTTTTTCACGATCCATTTTTTCCCTTAATTCAGCCAATTGCCGACGCCATGCCTTTAAAG
>PNEW01000023.1 GCA_002922725.1 Verrucomicrobia bacterium Opi.OSU.00C
AGATGTGTATAAGAGACATGTCTGTAACTGTGTAAAATGTGTTCCACTTTTTTGACTATTCCAATATATCCCATTACTAGTGCTTATTAACTGACTTCTTTCTGTGTTCGGAGATAGCATCCCAAATAGTAAGACCCCAAGTATCTGTACGAGGACCCCCAGCAAGTATACTCACTAGCATCCCTACTACCATGATAACACAATGACTGAAGAGTCCAATTAGTAATGGATGTAATGTATAATTGAACCGGCCCAGATCAAACAAGGGTGTTTCCATCCCGGGGAGATTGATTCGTGTAAAAGTTGCCCATGCCGAAAAAATAATAGAAGATACAATGCCAATAGCAACACCCCTCACCGTCGTCCATCGAAATAAAAGTCCCAAGGAGAATAGACCAAGCCCTCCACCTCCAATGACCGACCCCACAATCATTGATGTTTCAATAACTGATTTAAGTCCGATCCATCGCTGTGCAACAACTATCGAAGATATGCCGAAAAAGGCGACCATAAGCTTACCCAATATAAGCCGATCTTTATCTTTAGAGTTTGGCCGAAACTTTATATAGAAATCATTAACTGTCACAGAGGAAATTGCATTCAGAGTTGAATCAATCGATGACATAGCCGCTCCCAATAAGGCTGCCATAACGAGCCCAATAAAACCTACAGGGAATTGAGTTTTAATAAAATAAGGCATTATAAAATCCTTTTGTTCAAGTACATCGGCTGGAAGTTGTTCTGTAGATAATTCATAAAATGCCCAAGTTAGAGCACCTATTACCATAAAAAGAATCCATATGGGAATACACACGACTGATCCCATATAAGCAGCTTTCGCTGCTTCTTCATCAGACTTTGCAAGTAGGTAACGTTGTACAGCGTTTTGATCAAAGGCTAACCCTCCGATTGCGCCTAAAATCCCACCGACGACGAAAAACCACTGATTTTTTTCATACCAGCTAAAATCCCAATTTCCTAATGAAAACTTCCCACCATTCCAGGCCCTAACTATAATTTCGGTGGGACCTATATCAGGCGAGAATAGCAAAACACCCAAGCAGAACAAACCACCAAATATAAGTAAGTTTCCTTGTATCACATCCGACCACACAACAGCTTCTATACCACCGACCATCGTGTAAATGACGGTCGCTAGTCCTACTATCAGAATTACCCACCACACATCCCAACCACTCATATAAGCAAAAGCTACAGCCAAAAAATAGAAGGTTATACTTAAGTGTAAAACGTGACCGACCACGAACATCGCTGAAGCGTAAGCGCGCATTGGGTAACTAAATCGCTTTTCTAAATAGTGATATACAGTCATGCGAATCGTGTTGCGGTAAAAGGAGACCATATAAATGGAAATGAAAATCATTACTACAGGTGAAGCCAAATGTCCGGTCAGTGCCCACATATTTGTTTTAAAAACCTCTCCGGGATGTCCTATGAAGGTAATACTTCCGATCATCGTTCCCATAATTGAAAACCCGACCACCCATCCAGGTAAACTACGCGCCGCTAGGAAGTAACCTTCTAATGTCGTTTGCCTACGTGAGAAATAAAGCCCAAGATACCCCAAAATCCCTAAATAAATCACGATAACAGTTGTATCGATTATTCCCAAGTATAGCTTCTTTCAAGTTTCAAGGCTATCTTCTGAGCTCTAAGCTGGTATCCAGTATTTGGTTGGAATTTCGCAGTTTTGTTAAAGACTCCATGTTACAATGAATGTTACAAAGTCGCAGAAAACTGTCAATACCATAGATGTATTAATTATTGTCATTCAGCTATTTAAAGTCCCATAAATAACCCACTACTATATTTCACATTTTGACTCCATTCAACGTTCCCACCGATCCAACCCTAACAGTTTTCGACCTAATGATGATAACACTGCTGTCTGACCCAAAGCATATTCCTTTTCCTCTCGCAACTCTACCTTCTTTCCAAACGGCAACTCATGCATTACTCCCCAGGCCCCTCCACCTACCAATCTATTACGCCATGCATTGATTCGATAATTTCGAGTATCTTCATCATCCACCTTTTCCGGAAACATACTTATGTACTGCACTAGTCTTGGGTGGTGCGCAATATTCTGACCTGCACCATGTGGTAGCGTTCCTTGCCAGATAATGAGATCTCCAGCTTTACCTGGAATCGGTTTCACGCCGAAACTCATGAGATTTTCCTTTCGTGGATTCACATTCGGAGATAGGTTTTTCAACCATGCTTCAGTCTTATGATGGAAGCCTGGCACACAGGTGAAAGCCCCCATTTCCTCTGTTGTGTCTGTTAAATAGAGGGCTCCTTGAACAGCAAACGGTAGTGGTCGTTCTAAAGGAATATCCCAATGCATTGGGATCGGTTGTTTTGAAGAATCTTCCATGTACAGCTTATCAGACAAACCCGAGGTTGTTCGATCTGGAGGACTCATACTGACTTGATCAAAACTCACCCATAACTTCTCTGTCCCCCAAATCTCTGAAAAGGCTTGATATACGCGGGGGTACTGACGGTTCTCCCAGACTGTCTGATGATGGTACAACTTGACCCCAATGCCTGGTCGAGGCGGATGAGGATACCAACTTTCCGGACTGTTCGGTTCCATTTCCAAAAAATCCCAAATTGCACCCACAGTAGCTTTGATATTTTCTGGAGGGACGGCTTTATTAATAACAACATAACCGTTTTCATCCCAAAACATTTTATCTTCTTTGCTTAATACTTTCATATTACAGTAAGAAACAAAAACTTTGTGCGGTTTTAATTATAATTGTTAGAGACTCCTATTATCTATCGAATAACTATTATTCGCTTTACCATATGATTTCCCCATTTCCCAAGTGCCTCGAAAAAGAGATCGGCGTTTTACTGGCATATTCTCAATTATCTGATGTTCAAGGTTAAGTCGGTGCCATTGAGCCCATAGAGAATTATAGCAATTGAACACAGCACAGCGCGGATTATCAGGATTAGTCCAAGCATTGGTTGCATGTATTAGACTTTCAGTGAATATAACAACTGACCCAGCTGGACAGCTATAATCATTCATGGCTATACGTATATTTTCTTCCCAAGGAGATTCGCTGATATTAGGTCTATATGGATCTGGCCCTCCATAGTTGAAATGTGCTTTGTGAGATCCATCAAGAAAGGAAGTTGCACCCTGCCCTGATCTTACTTCTTCCAGCTCCCACACTACACGTGTTAACCCTGAAAATACTTTTCCACCTTTTGCTTGATATCCCATAACATTGGCGTGCTGTGGAGGTATTACTACATGAGGTATGGATGTAGCAACAGGTCCAGCCCCATCATCCTTACTCATATCCCAACCAGGTTGACGTACCATAGTAACTGAACTCTCACAACGGAACCCGTAACAATTTTTAGAAAAAAAAGATGGTTCTGCTAAAATTTCATTTAAAATACCTACAATAACAGGATGATCTAATAGCTCTTGGAGTGCCCCTTCATAGCCTCTTTGAGCACCATCATACACCTCCGCCTTCATCTTAACTATATCAGAAGGTGACAGTACAGCTGGCAAAAGAATCCATCCTTTAAGATCAAAAAAAAACTTCTGTTCTGGTGTCATATAAATCGTCTATTGTTTTAATTCCTTTAATGTCATAATTACTGATAGAGTTAAAGTAGAAAAGATCGATATTGACCTTTACACGTTTCCAAATCATTAAAAATTTATGCCGCGAATAAACAAAGCAGCAGAACTATTAAGTATTGATCAGCCCATTTATTATATCGGTGCCCATTCTGGTCATATTTTGACTTATGAAGAAGGGAAAAAAGATGCCCAAACATGGGCAGATCACATCAATATTGGCATGGAACACGGCTGTTTTGATATGACAGGCCTTGATAACTATATTAAAGGATTAATTGATGGAGGCCCCACAGCATCTCGACACAGAACACCTGCCCTTATCGTAGAATTGCCTGCTGAAGGGATCAGTGAAGAGTTGATCCGATTTAATGCCTGGCAGATAAGACAGATTCTTGCTAGGGGTGTCCACGGTATATTATTGTGCCAAGCTGAAACTCCCGATGCTGTCAGAGCTTTTGTCGAATCCTGTCGATACCCAAGAAACCTTCTCGGGATCGATGTAGACCTGAAAAAAGGTACCCGAGGAGTAGGTTCTGAAGGCCCGGCTTCTACAGTGTGGGGAGTCACTCCCGAAGAATATATTTACCTTGCTGACCCTTGGCCACTTAACCCTGAGGGGGAACTTTTATTAGGTTTGAAAATTGAATCAGTAAAAGGGTTAGAAAATTGTGAAAAATTATTAAGCGTGCCTGGAATAGGTTTTGCTGAAATGGGTCCAGGTGACATGTCCATGTCTATGGGAATTATAAGAGAGACTAAAAGCACCTGTAAACTCGATCAGGACGAGAGGATTATTAAAGCACGGCACAGAGTTAATACTGCGTGTAAAGAAAATGGTATCGCTTTCCTAGGTACTGGAGCCACAGGAGATATTAGAAATATGATCGATTCAGGAGCTAAAGTTATTCACGGAGCAAATGAAAAAGTGGCAAAAAAAGGAAGACAATATACACGACGTCAAATGCCATAATTATTCCTAAAAAATGAAACTTGTAGTTTTAATCAATGTGAATTGGTAAAAAAGACAAATCAATATGCCTCATCCTAACGTTATCTATATCCTTTCTGACGAACACTTTGGAGGAGCCATGAGTCATGCTGGTGATCCTAACGTCAAGACCCCTAATATGGATATGCTCGCAAAAGAAGGTGTTAGTCTTTCTCGTGCCTATTCTAATTGCCCTATATGCACTCCTTCACGAGGTACCATATTCTCTGGTCGTCATGCTCATGCTGGTCCAGTACAATTCTTTTTTGATGTTTATAAACCGACATCACCAAGCACTGCCACTTACCTTCGCGAAGCAGGATACCATACAGCTTATTTTGGCAAATGGCACTGCGGTATAGTACGTAACCAGTCTCCACAAGAAGTACGTGACAATCCTGATATTTATCCAGCTGAACTCAATGGGTCCAACCGTACACCAGAATATCATAGAGCAGGTTTCCAGGATTGGTATGGCTTTGAAATCAATAATGCACCGTTCAAAGGCTTCTACTATAATGGCCACGACATTAATCCCACCCGAATGAAAAAATATCAGACCGATGCACTTACTGAAATGGCCATTGACTATATCGAGTCGTATGACAAAGACCAACCTCTCCTTCTTACACTTAGTATTGAACCCCCTCACTTCCCACTCGAAGCGCCTGAAGAATATGAGCGCTGGAACCCTACTGATCTTCAGGTCAAACCCAATTTTAAAGACACACCAGAAATACGCAAGAAGCTCGCAACCTATTACGCCATGGTCGAAAACCTAGACCATAATATTGGCCGTCTGCGTGATAAACTGAATCAGTTACCCCGCTTTAAAGATAACAGCCTAACGATCTATTTCTCTGATCACGGTGATTACATGGGTAGTCATGGTGCCATTGAACGCAAGGAGCACCCCCATGAAGAATCCATCAGAGTTCCAGCCATATTCCATTGGCCTGACCAAATCCCAAAAACCAATGTGCGTGATGAGCTTTTTGGTTTAGTCGATCTTTTACCTACCACATTGGGCCTACTTGGTCTTGCTATTCCTGATTATATCCAGGGAATCGACTTTTCACCAGCTCTACGCAATAATTCCTTTGATGCCCCAAAGAGCCAACTTATCGAAATGAGTGGTAACCCACGGTGGAGCTTAGATTTTCTAGACTGGCGTGGTATCATAACCGAACGGTACAAGTACGCTATCTACGAAACCGGCCATGAACTTCTGTTTGATCTTCAAAGTGACCCTTATGAACAAAACAATCTGGCTCATTCTGAACGTCAAATGTGTGACTTTATGCGTCTCCAACTCCTTGAACTCCTTACTGAAACTCGAGAGCCTTACTTCGACGTCTTGATTCAGCATGGCGTTAAGCCAGAAAGACCGGTTCGTGATGTCTCACTAAATAAAAGAGGCCCACTCTCCCCTGCTTGGTCCGATTTAATTACACCCAGTGAATAGCATAAACCAGTAAACATATTATGCTATCTAAAAAGCTCATAAAAAGTTAGGAAGCAGCTTGCTTTTTAGAGTCTCGTTTACGGGCATTTTCATCAAGCAGTTTTTTTCTCAGGCGAATACTCATGGGAGTAATCTCTACTAATTCATCATGGTCAAGATAACCTAAAATCTGCTCCAAACTCATCCGACGTGGAGGTGTTATACTGACCGTGTCGTCAGATCCGGCACTCCTCATATTACTCAGCTTTTTACCCTTACATACATTAACCACAAGATCATTGTCTTTATTATTTTCCCCAATAATCATTCCTGTGTAGACCTCTTCTCCTGGACCCATGAACATAGTCCCTCTCTCTTCTAGATTAAAAATGGAATAGCCTGTTGCTTTCCCATTTTCAAGGGAGATCAATACACCATTGATACGACTAGGGAGAAGGCCGCAATAAGGGATATAGTCATGAAAACTAGTATTCATAACCCCCGTTCCTTTAGTCAGTGTTAATAATTGCGAGCGAAACCCAAACAAACCACGTGTGGGAATAGCAAATTCCAATCGAATCCTATCAGATTCGTAATCAAGCATATTTTTCAAAGCACCTTTACGCTGCCCCATCTCTTCCATCACTACCCCCATATAAGCTTTGCCGACATCAATGGTCACGAACTCCTCGGGTTCCATCATTTTCCCATCGACTTCCTTCATCACAACTTCCGGTCGGGATACCGCGAACTCATAGCCTTCCCGTCGCATGTGTTCTATAAGAATGCCGAGATGAAGTTCACCTCGTCCGAAAACTTTAAACGCTTCCCCAGCACCAATTTCTTCAACCCTTAGAGCCACATTTTTTTTTAATTTCTTTAAAAAGACGATCACGCAATTGCCGAGTAGTGACAAACTTTCCTTCTTTGCCAGCCAACGGGGAATCATTGACGACAAAATTTATAGATAAGGTTGGTTCATCAATCTCGATCACTGGTAATGCTTCAGGGTATTCGCTATTGGTAATCGTCTCACCGATATCCACATCATTCATACCGGCAACTCCAATAATATCACCTGTAAGAGCAATGTCCGTTTCCACTTGATTTACCCCTTCATAAGTAAACAGTTTGGTTATATTAAATTTCTGCATATCGCCCATTCGATTGATGAGTGTATATTGCTTACTCGAATCATAACTACCACGCTGAATTTTACCGATCGCTATACGCCCCACGTAGTCATTGTAATCAACGGAAGAAACCAACATTTGAAATGAACCTTTTGGATCACCGTCATGTGGATCAACTCTTGCTACTATAAGGTCGAGAAGAGGTTTCATATCCAGATTATCACCAGCTGGATCAAGTCTACAAAATCCATCTTTGGCAGAAGTATAAATCGTAGAAAAATCCAATTGTTCGTCACTCGCACCTAAAGACACAAATAAATCAAATATCTCGTTGAGTGCTTTCTCTGGATCAGCACCTTTACGGTCGATTTTGTTTATAACAACAATTGGCTTAAGTCCAAGATCAAGTGATTTTTTAAGAACAAAACGCGTCTGAGGCATCGGTCCCTCAGCGGCATCGACAATCAACAAAACACCATTGACCATTTTTAAAATACGTTCCACTTCCCCACCGAAATCAGCATGTCCTGGGGTATCTACGATATTGATTTTATAATTCTCGTAATAAATTGATGCATTTTTAGAAAAAATAGTAATACCGCGCTCACGCTCCAAGTCGTTACTGTCCATCACACATGCTTCTACCTCCTTGTTCACCCGAAATGTACCACCCAGCTTAAGAATGCAGTCCACCAATGTAGTTTTGCCATGGTCCACATGTGCAATAATTCCAATATTACGAATTAATTCAGTATTCATATAAATGGGGTATTCCTTAAAGGAAGTGTTAATGTGCTATCAAAACACACGAATAGAATTCTTAAACACGATTGCTATACTTTATTATTAATTATTACGCAAACCCCAAGAAAATATTTCTTTAAAAATAATGATATTCACGATTCAGCTACTCAAAATAAATAAAGAAGTTGAATTTTAACGATCATACACGGCCCAACGTTCAAGAAGCTGCCCGGATAACTTTTTGATATAATCCCGTGGTCGGCCTTCACGCAAAGGCCGACGATGAAGTTTTTTTTCGAAACGAAATAGTTTCTCACGACAGTCCTCAAGCACATCATCATAGTCAGACTCACCGGCAAGGCTTTTCATTTCCCATGGGTCGTTCACTATATCGAAGAGCTGTTCCAATCCAATAGAGTCTGTATCCGGTCCAGGGGGGAAAGAAATTTTCCTTCTGCTTTGGACGGTACTCCATAATATATTTGAAACGCTCAGTTACTATCGCTCTTCCCCAGAAATTGGATTCTACATAGACAAAATCTCGCCAAGGAATTGTATTTTCTGCTGAGGTTTTTTTTTCATGTTTTTCACAATCCTTAGTTTTCGAATCGATATCAGTGGACTTCCTCTCAATCAATGGTTTTAGGCTCAATCCCTGAACACCACCAGGTACTTTGATGCCCGCGTAGTCAAGTACAGTAGGAACAAGGTCAACTCCAGAGACAAAATGTTCAGTATCTAAAACGCCTTTTGGAACATCTAACTGATCATTCAGAGTAGCGACGATAAAAGGAACGTGAATACTTTCCTCATAAAGACTGAATTTTTGAAATGCTTGATGACATCCACTAGATTCGCCATGATCGGCGGCAAATATAATCAAAGTGTTGTTTTTAAAACGGCTATTTTGGAGTGTGTTTAATATTAAACCGATCTGTTGATCTACAGCTTCGACAAAACGATAATGGTTCCAGCTCAAAAACCTCCACTGATTTTCAGTCCAATCACGAATACCATTAAGGATCGGCGCGTGAATGGATGTCTCTTCATCTCGATGTAACATCTTTTGTAAAAGAATTTCCCGTTCATCATATTTAAAATTCTTGGGTAGAGGAGGAAGATCTTCAACAGCAAGTATACCTTGTTCTACCGGTCCTGGTATGCTTTTATGTTCATGGTTATGTAAATATTCACAGATGTCATGGGGGTTCACCAGCCCAACTTGAAGGTAAAAAGGTATCGTTTCGTCATAACAATCCAAAAAATCGATTACCGCATGTGTTGAAACACGATCATAATATTCGCCGCCACAAGCCCCAATATCACGCTTACCCGTATAAAGATTATGAAAACTCTTCCGCATAGGACGGTCCTCCACATGCCACTTTCCGCAATGAATTGCGTGATACCCATTAGATGTTAATATTTGACCTAAGTCTGGTATGTCATCGTGCATTCTACCTCCATTAAAAGGAACACCATTTTCAGATGTATAAAGTCCAGTCACCCAACTTGCACGTGCGGGTGCACAAACGGGATCCGTACAATAGCTTTTCATGAAAGATATTCCATTTTTCTGCAACTGATCGATGTACGGTGTGTGAACGTATGGATTTCCGTAAGCAGAGACGGCATTCCAGGTTTGTTGGTCAGTATTGATAAAAAGGATATTGGGATTGTCAGCCATAATATTTCAACTACTCCGGCCGTTAAGAACATAGGTCGTTAACATAGTAGACATAACCGCAACCTCTCCATTTTCAGTCAACCACCAGTATGTAGGAGGCAATCCTTTACCGAAAACGCAAAATCCAGTAAATGTATATTTTTCGTTACCATTCTCGAACACCCATGCCTCAAGGGGTTTTATATAGCAATCTTTTTTAAGAACCTCGAGGTCATCAAGGATAGCCAGTCTATCCATACTTATACTTTCTCTAAGTAAGGGAAGGATATCAAATATTGCCCAATTACAGGTAAGGGTTTCATTATGTTTGATGGAACCTGCAACAATAACGAGCCCATTTGCCGTCGTCATCTTCACCGAACGCACTCCATTAATCTGCTCATTCCACTTCCCAGTTAGAGAGAGGGAATTATAAGAACCGTCCGCACTGTTCTTTGTAAAAATCTGCCATGAATCAACTAACGGTCTTGCAGGTTTACTATCGCAGTAGAAATTCAGGGATAATGCTTCGCCACTGCTTGTATTTTCATGCTCTATCTTATATCGCCAAATTTCACTTTCATCTCTTTGGCGTTCGATTGAGACTTGACCAATATTCAAATTTGTATCCTCACCACTCTTGAAGCCCGACCAAAAGTTAGGAAGTAATGTATAACGATGTGTTTTCCTCTTAGCATTAAAATCGATAGGTGAAGATGAAAGTGAGTCACCCAGTATCTTTTTAAATTCTTCCTGAAAATTTTCCTGTATTTGTTTTGTACGAGAAAGTTTAGAAGAATAAGAGTAATCGACACTCCAATGTAGCTTGTTCATATATTCTGGAAATATCTTAAGCTATTTCTCTAATTGCGATCAAAAAAGAATTGCTCCGTTCGCGCAATACCCGGGTTCTGCATTGCGGAGCTGTTAGGCGCGACGTCGGGAATATTGCGAAAATTATTTTTTACCACGCCAACGCCGGTCACGGCCGGAGATTGTCCCACGGTTCCAATCATGTAAAGGTTGTTAACATGGATTCTCCATAATTCTTGACCCAATTCCGTACGCATGTCACGGGGGAGGCTATTCCCTTCTTCAAAAATTTCCAGTAACCGTTTGAGGTCGCCGTGGGGTGCCACACCCCTTTCCCCGTTACTTGAATGCCAGGTGCCGATGAGCGGCGCGAAACCAGCGGACCCGATGGGGCAGGTCAGAATACCAGAAGCCCAGGGATTTTCCGTTCCACCAGTTACCCACATGCTAAGTTGATGTTTATTAGTTGAATGGCGTTTATGGTGATAACTCCGCTCTTCAACACTTAAATGTGTATATATACCGACATCCATCCAGTGGTTCGCCAGGAGTTCAGCAATACCTTCAAAATTCACCAATGCCTGCCTCAGGACTGAAAGGGTAATAGTAAGACGTTCCTTATTGTCAGTCCGCAAACGGTATCCCTCGCGGTCTCTTCTATCAAGGCCTAATTTGTCCAGAATTTCATTGGCCTTATGCAGATCACGTACCGCATATTTTTTTTCAAATTCAGGACCTGGATAATACCGATTGTTGGGTGTTGTCACATATGCTCTTGCTTGACCCATGCCCAAAAAGATCGATTCGTTAATCTCCTCCCTATCGATGGCAATAGAGAGTGCGATCCGAAAATCACGGTTTCTCAGCCACTTTTCTATTTCCGGGTCTCCTTGCCAAGTTTGATTAATAATAATCGCGGCGTCTGATCCACCTGAATTAGGCCAAAGTAGAACTCGATAATTACCTTTTACTGCTTCCCGCTTGAGAACAGGGATCTTATCAAGAAGAACATGTCGTTGCTGCATATCCACTTCACCAGCAATGACGCGTGCATTGAACACTTCCATGTTCTCAACGAAGTGACTCACAATCTTATCGATATAAGGCAACTGATTCCCATCTGGATCAACGGCAAAGTAATAGGGATTACGTTCCAAGGAGCATACATCACTTGTAATTGGAGTTACTATCTTCCAGGGTCCGACCACCGGCAAGTCAATGTTCTCGAGAGGTGCAGCCATGCGTTTGAAGAGTTGTACCCAATTTTTATCTCCGGTTGCTTTCAATTTATCTTGCAGATCACTTAAGGAGGTGTACTTCGGGAGAAACTGCATTAAATAATGCCGAGGAGCATAGAGTGGACAAACCCATTCACGAGTGAATTGTCCTCCTATGGCTAATCCACCAACATTTTCGATGAACATATAGTTTGCTTTATGAAAGATAAAACGAACTGTGACCTCATCTATCTTTTCTACATTATACACTTGTCCATCTGCTTTTGTGGGAGAGGGAATTACGGGGTTGATATCTTCATTCAACGTTATATCTTCAAAGGCGAAAATAAAATCATCGGCCGTAAATGGTGCACCATCTGACCACTTCATACCTCGACGTAGATGGAAAGTGAAAGCAGTCCCGTCTTCACTGACGTCCCATCCTTTCGCGATGTGGGGCACCAAGGTATAGCCGTCGAGGTCATAGTAAATCAAATGGTCGTGTATTAATCGGTCGAAGTTGTTTCCATCCGCTCGACCCGTGAATCCGCGCCTCCAGGTGCCGCCGTATTGGCCAATTCGTTCGATTGTTGGAACTACCAGTGGCTCTATCGGCAGACGATCTTCTACGGGTGGCAGTTCGGCCGCAGCAACTTGTATAGCCAATTCAGGAGCTTCGCTATACGCAGTGGGATGCGGTCCTTTATAGACAAAACTGAATCCTTCAGTGTTGACTACTGATCTTACAGATAACTTCGCTTCGCTTGCTGAATGGGAATTGTTGTTCCTGCTGCAGCCCAATGCTACAGAAGCTATTGCTATCATCAAGATTATGATTCTCATCATCTGCTGAAATAGCTTAACATCTAAAACTTAAAAAATAAAAAGCGTATAAGCGCGTATCTCCTGTAACCTCATAAAACTCCCTGTAATTTACCACGCCAAAAGGCGTCCAACCAGAAAACGACAGTACGCGTTGAGAAAATAGATATTGGTTGAATATCTCGCTGTGAAGGAGGCATCTGTTCTTTATGAGTATAAAGATATTCACTTTCCCCTCTAAGATAATGATGATTGTTATCTACAAGTATTTTTGCCACATTTGACAAAAGTTTTTTTCCAACATTCCCAGCTTCGTCATCGTAACCCAATTCCTGAATCAACATTGCTAGGCATGCCATCTGTGCCGTCGAAGAAGGATGCCTAGCATCAGTTTTCCAGTAGTTGAAATGATCTACACTATCTGCGGGACCCGGTTCATACTTTTTAATCCTTCCATCGTCCATAAAGTATCCCATACCTATACACAAACCATCCTCTTGTACCGTGCTTTTAGCTGCACGCCAACAATCTTCAATCAAATTGGACCAGTCGGTCTCATTACACAACTCTGTCTCACGCATAAAGTAATCACATATCTCAGCCCAGTGATAGAGTTCCTTGATCTCTCCTCTTGGCCCGCGATGCATTTGCACCCCTCCATCCGCAATTCCCTTCCGGATGATCCTTACGCATTCATCAAGCAGTTCTTTGTCGCCCGATACTTGATAAGCAATATGCATCCCAATGGGTATCTTCAGGGCTTCACTTGGTGAAGATATTTTATTAGCCGTAAAAGGGGGCATATTACTATCGAAAACATTCCATTTTTCACCAAGGTAATCATAGTTGTAATTGTGACGTATCCACCAATGCGCATGAGCATGAAGTGCTTCTTCAATTTCCTTTTTTTCAGAGTCATCTGCCACATGCTGGTAGTAACGCCACAGAGCGATCACGGGTGAGTATGCCTGATCTAAACTTGTTTCAGTATAGTTCTTATCGATCGCGTAATCTCCCTTCAATGCTCCATAAGGTTTCGGCCAATATCCTTTCTCTCTCTTGGTTCCTTCCCGGTAGGGATATAGGCTGGCTTCGTAAGCTTGCCGTGCATCGTTTCTCGCATCGGCATCCCCTGTAACAAGTGAACGCCAAACTTGGGCGTTGAGGTAACGATTACCTACATAATTTGCGTCCTCATACATGACATAAGCGGGGGTTCCGGCCAATGGATGCCACTTTTGACCGGCAGCTTTGCGGCGATTTCTTTCGTCCCGATCGTGCTGCAGGTGTTCATCTTTGAGTGCTTTGCGATCAGGGAACGTCAATTGGTGACGTATAAGACCATATTCATCCATTGCGTCATCTAATACTATATGGTTAAAAGAAACTTCATATTCTTCGAGCATCACTTACAGTCCTCCTTAAATTTTGGTAGTTGTTTGCATATTCAATTAAAATTTTAGATCATAAGTAACTTATTAATCTATACTTATTTCAATAACGAAAATTTACTTATCAAAGTAACAGATTCAGGAAGTTAAATATTAATACCATCTTGATAATGAGAAAGTGATGCAGTTACATTTTATAAGGAGATAACAAAATAAGGAGTAATTATCGATTAGGTTAAATGTTAAACTAAAAGATAGAGTGGGCTACTTGAGACAGTCAAACCTGACACTGGTCAGCAACGGCTGGAGTTCTCATCCCTTTATATAAAAAAATACTTTATTTCTTTTCGAGAACAACCAAAAGTCTTGTTGCAAATAAAAAGGGTAGGTAATCACAAATTCTGTCTAAACCTCGCATCAATGGGTAAATAAAACCTGGATACAGTTGTGGCTTGGAATACCCCCCAGAAGTAACATATGAAATTGCTGAAAGGCGCTTTTTAGCTACAACGTTCCATAGGGTAAAATTTTGTTTCCATTTTTTCTCAAAGAAGACTCGCGATGCATTACCTTGTGCCGCATAATAATCTATATTATTAGGATCCCAATTCTTTGGAGCAAACCAGTGGATCGGATTTTTCAACCCAATAGGTTCATGATGGAATAATCCATATAAAATGTACCCTAATAAACTCAAACAAGGGTCGAATATAATTATTCTACCACGAGGTATCAAAACACGATGAAACTCTTTAAGTGCAGTTCCTGGATATCGCAGATGGTGGAAAACATCAAACAGTATTAAATCTGACACTTCGTTATTTTGAAAAGATAATCGAAATGCATTTTCTTCCTGGTCTATCCATGGATTTGGGAAGAGGTCTGTCCGTATGCAATGAGGTATAATATCTTTAATATTTCCTATGCCTGATCCCAATTCTACAACTTGAGCATTAGGAATATTCGACAGATAAACAGCAATTAAACGATGGAAGTTATTATAAATCTGTTTTAATAAAGGTTTACTTTCCCAATACTGGAGATTCTTTTGGATTTCCTCACTATGTTGTTCAATTTTCATTTTTTAGCGTTTTAATTAAAACGCTATTTTTTGATAAAGTTAAGAATTATTATACTCTGTGCTAAATAGATAATTAAGGTGGTGGTTCGGTTTCACGTGACCTTTCCAGTTGATTACACACTGATTTAAACGATCTTAGGATTATTATTGTAAAGGAAAATAGTTTTTCGTTTTATCGTACCAACTACAGGATAAAAATCTTAAGCAGCCTATTCTATGAAAATCACCGATATAAAACCAATCCCTGTCTGGGTTGGAAGACGCAACCAAATGCTTGTCAAAATTGAAACGGATGAAGGGATTTACGGATGGGGAGAATCAGGGCTTTCTAGTCGTGAATTAGCAGTCCAAGGTGCAATCAATCATTATCGTGAATTCCTTATTGGTCGTGACCCTATGCACATAGGTGCCCTGTGGCAAGAAATGTACCGGGGCCAGTACTTTGAGGGTGGCCGTGTTCTTACTGCCGCTATCTCAGCAATTGACATTGCTCTTTATGACATCGCAGGCAAAGCACTAAATGTTCCCGTTTATCAACTCCTTGGAGGGAAACAAAGGGATTTTGTTCCCTGTTTTGCTTCAACTGGAGCACCCATGGGCCCAGAGTTGATTGATGAGACTAAATGCTTGGTCGAAAAAGGTTGGAATGTAATCCGAACTCATTTCCATCACAAACAGAAAGATATTTTTGAACCACGAAAATCTATTGGTCCAACCGCAACCTGGTTAACTAAACTACGGGAAGCTGTTGGAAACGAACCCACTATCGGTATCGATTACCACCACCGTTTAAATGTGGCTGAAGCAGCATCCTTCTGCCAACGGATGCCATCTGGAACCCTAGATTTTTTGGAAGAACCTATACGTGATGATACACCCGAAGCATACGAAACATTGCGAACGATGACTGATGTCCCTTTTGCCATTGGCGAAGAGTTTTCTAGCAAATGGGAGTTTCTCCCTTATATTGAACGAGGTATTACTAACTTTGCACGTATAGACGTCTGTAACGTTGGTGGTTTAACAGAAGCGATGAAAGTAGCTAGCATGGCTGAAGCTCATTATATAGAACTTATGCCCCACGATCCATTGGGGCCCATCTGTACTGCAGCAACAATACATCTGGCCGCGGCAGTGCCAAATTTTGCCTGGCTAGAAGCTCAAGCTGCATCAACTAAAGAGCAACAATCTTCTGAAGATGAACTGTTTCCTATACGACCTAAGTTAAAAGGCAGTTATTTTCCGGTACCTGATGGGCCAGGTCTGGGTATAGAAGTCAACGAAAATCTGACGAACAAAACCCCCTTTAAGTTTTGGGAGGCTCCGCATCTTTATCGCCACGATGGATCTTTTACTAATTGGTGATAGAAGTATTAAAGCTGGCTAAATATAATAATCGAACAAATCAGACAATTACCTGATTATTATTTGAGCCCATGGTTCTCTTCAAGCGAAAGTATCAGCTTAGCATATACTTGAGCAGTTTGTAGTATATCACGTATTTTTGCACGCTCATCTACACCATGAATGTTCTTGCCACCGGGACCATAACCAACGGTAGCTATTTTACTATCCACAAAACGGTTCATATCGGTAAACCCATCACAAACATTGAATTGAGTGCTTCCTCTAAGCACTGAACTAACAGCGGCAGAAACTATTTGAGGAAAGTAACTATGGTGATCAATAAGACAGGGTTTAATTGCTAAGAGCTTTGATATTTTTACACGAAGATCCGGTATATGTTTTTTAGCTTCCTTGATCACTTTCTTAATTTCTCTTTCAGCATCAGGCAAGGAATCACTTGGGATAATTCGTCTATCGATTGAAAAACTTGCTTGAGATGGAACAGTATTCACTTTAGCTCCCACACCAACTTTAAATATACCACCAATATTTATTGTGGGGTGCATTTTACGACCATTTGGTGATACATAGGTGCGATTCCTCAGACTTTTTCTCCAATGGTTTAAATGTACGACTAAAGCCGACATATTTTCAAAGGCGTTTATACCATTTTGTGGATGTGCAGCATGTGCAGATTTACCAGTGATCATCGACTCTAACCAAAGCACACCATTATGCCCGCAACCAACAGTTCTACCACTCCCTCCCTCACAAACTATGGCATAGTCCGGCCTTACCAACTTCTTATTGATAATATATCCAGCACCCAGTTCACCACCTGTTTCCTCATCCGCAGTAAAGGATACTTCTACATTGATTCCAGGAACTTGTTTAAATTTCTTCACCGCTTCAATAGCTAAACAACAAGCTGCAATTGCACCTTTCATGTCTGCTGTCCCTCGTCCATAAATCATCCCATCATCAACTCTAGGCGCAAAGGGTCCATATTTCCATTTGCCTGAAACCGGAACGACATCATAGTGTGCATTAAAATGAATGGTCTTAGCAGCTCCGGTATTCCATCTTCCAATTAAATTGTACCGGGGGTATTTCATTAAGTTAGGTATTAATTTTATCTGTTCACTAATTGGGACACGTAGAACATGGGTCCTCATCCCCATAGATTTTAGTTTTGCTTCAAGATAAGATACACATTTCTTGTAGCAGTCCCCTGGAGGGTTAACTGTTGGAATCTGGATTAGATTTTGAAGGAATTTAACCAACTTCCCTTCTTGTCTCCACAAATAGGATGATATTTTTTCAAAATCAGACGTGGATGTTGTCTTCAATGACATTTATGTTTTCCCATTGTTCTACACCATTTTTTATATGCTCTTTAACCAGAAGTTAAGAATTGTATGTAGAGACATCTCATTTCCGTCAAGAGTGAGAAGAATAATAACTTATAGCAATTCCAGCTTTATCAATCCGTAGAGACTCTATCACTACCGAAATCTTCATGGTAATCTTAAATTCTATCATATTATATTTTCCTGATCAGCCAATTTCGCAAACTCTTAAGAAAGCTAGCTCCATCAAAACCCTCCCTTCCTTGATTAGATACAGGATGTTAAACGAAGATAATAGACTATGATAATGACAACAATTAAGAACTAACAAAAGTAAAGCTTTGGACTCATAATTTTGTCTCTTTTTATTTTAACCTAAAATATTAATTTAATTTATTAATTTATTTCTAAGGGTTTTACATAAAAATAACCTACACTTTGGTAGTTGTAAAAATTAAATACCCAGTTTAATATGTATCCGTAAATCATCTTGATAAAATTGTAATCAGAATAGAAAATCAGTAATAAACAATGGAAAGTGAAATCAAAGAGGTAAAATCAACGGAAACGTTGGCCACAGCGATATATGAAGAAGGTTGGTGTTTGATCGAGGATGTAGTTCCGGAAGATCGCATTGAACCCATCAAAACCGAACTAACAACCATGGGGCAAGGTGAAACCGAGAATAAACCTTTTACCAGAGTTACTAATGGAATTACCAACTATTGCGCATCCTCCATTAATTATTCCCAGTCTTTTGCCGAATATCTTGCGCACCCCCGGGTTGTCGATCTTGTTGGAAAATTGTTTGGCCCGCATTTTCGTGTTTGTGCCACATCTACCACAAATAATATACCTGGTGGTAGTCGTAAGGAGTGGCATGGAGATCAACCATTTGCAGGCAACTATGCAGGACACATTGAAAGTCCATATCCTGACGTAAATATAATGACCCTTACCACAATCTGGATGTTCTCATCTTTCTCCGAGGATAATGGAGGAACCCACATTAGACCACGTAGTCACAAACTAGATACCAATCCTTCTTATGGTGCGAAACCCAGTTTTGATCCCTATCCCGATGAAATACAAGTGACCGGACCTGCGGGTAGCGTCCTACTTTTTGACAGTCGTTTATGGCATGCCGGTGGGGCTAATAAAACTGATGAGCCACGAATTTCCCTTGTTGCACGTTATGCGCCCTGGTGGATGAATCAGAATATTTATATACCAGAATCGATAGAACAGAAAATTGTTAATGATGACCACAAGCAGAGAGTTATTTCTTATCCATCTATGCCTTTGGAAGTTTATGAAAAGCTTCCAGAAGTAGCTAAACCACTTTTCAGACATTCTGTTCGGGTGTAGTAAGAATATTGAAAATAAAAATATTATATATTTTCTTAACTTCATACGTAACCTTAGTCGTGGGTGAGAACAAGCTAGGTATTTATTTCGTCCAAAACCTCCGCGATACAATCGTCTAAGATGGAAATAATATCATCAGCCTGTTCTTGTGTTAGAATTAAAGGTGGCCCTAGTGACATCCAATGTGGATCATAACGTGTTAAAAGGCCTTTTGTTAACGCTCGTTTCCCTATAAGAGTTCCAATCGGGATATCATTTTCAAATTTTTCTTTTGATGCAGGGTTACGAACAAATTCGACACCTAAAAATAATCCCTTTCCACGAATGTCCCCGATAATTCCATGTTTGCGAAGGCGCTCCAAGCCTTCGCGTAAATAATTGCCAATTTTTCGAGTATTTGAGCATAAGTCCTTTTCAATAATTTCTCCAATCGTTGCCAATCCAGCCGCACAAGCAATAGGATTAGCTTCATAAGTATGTCCTGAAACAAAGCCAGGATTTATTGTCTTATCCCCCCAAAATTTATCCGCAATTTGTCTTTGGCAAAGCACGGCAGAAAGAGGCATATATCCACCAGATATTCCTTTACCTAAACAAATTAAATCAGGGACGACTCCGAAGGTATCAGCGGCAAACATTTCTCCAGTACGTCCCATCCCAGTAATTATTTCATCAAATATCAATAAAACATTATGCCGGTTACATAATTCGCGTAATTGTGGTAGATATTCTGAAGGAGGATCAATAATGCCACCCGTATGTCCAATTGGTTCAACAATGACTGCAGCAACAGTTTCCGGATCTTCCATAAGAATTGTATCCTCGATCAGTCCCGCACAAGTAAGATCACAACTAGGGTATTCTTTACCAAATGGACAACGATAACAGTATGGAGGAAAAACATGAATAAAGCCCGCAGCCAGCGGTTCAGAATCAACACGACGTGAAGTTAATCCTGATGCTGACAAGGCGGCAAAGGTACCACCATGCCAAGATTGATATCGCGAAATTATCTTATACTTATTAGGGTGTCCATTAAGTTTGTGATACTGCCGTGCCATCTTAAAAGCTGTTTCATTCGCCTCAGATCCACCACTGCAAAATTTTACTGAATTTATATTGCCGGGTGCAATCTCTGCCAGTTTATTAGCCAATTGAATAGCCAAGGCATTAGTACCATGCATAACCGGGGCAAAAGCCATAGTGTCCAACTGGACCTTAATCGCATCAATCACACGTCGATTACCATGACCCACAGAAGCAACAAAAATTCCCGCAATCGCATCAAGGTATCTTTTGCCATCAATATCAGTGTAATAAATACCGTCTGCCCCTGTCATAACGAAAGGATCCTTAGCAAACTCGGCCATCTGATCGCGGATAAATATTTGCCGCAGATACCGTTCTTCGAGGGTTTCTCTTTCAGTAATTAAATCATTCATCCTTATTACCACAAAATAAAATAGCAGTTAATGCATAAGTAAGAGCAACACGCTTAAGCTCGTCAATAGGAACTTCTTCATTTATAGTATGTGCACCTATTGCAGCAGGTCCATGAGTAATCGCCGGAATTCCGGCATCCGAGATAAACCTATTACCATCGTCTAATAATGGTTTTACTCCGAGAGGAAGGGCCTGACCCTTAACTTCTTGATAAGCCAACTGAAATATTGGTACCAGCGGGTTACGCCGATTGAGTTCATATGGATCGAGTAGGAATTTAAAATCCCCTTTCACTTTTACACCTTTTTGTTTTTCTACTTCTTTAAGGATATCTTTAAATTGTTTTTCTACTTTACCCTTTGAGTTACCAGGAAGCCAACGACGGGTACCCTGGAGCTTGAATTCTGTCGGGGATTGATTATACATTTCTCCTGAACTTACCTGCCCAATAAAAATACTTTCGCTTGCACCTAATGGGTGACTTAATTTTACTAATTGTTTATTTAATTCCGTAAACCTGGTGATGAGATTTGCTCCTGCTGCTATGACTGAGGGTTGTTCCAGTCCCCCCCTGAACTTCATGAACCGGTAATCCCTCACGCATTATACTGACTTCAAGAATAGCCATACCTCTTCCAAGAACGGGCAAGGATTCACAGTGATATTCTGGGATCAGAACACCGTCACCAACAAAGCCTTCTTCGATCAACGCCTTTACTTGTCGGCCATCCCCCCAGGGAGCTTCATGGTGATCATGGGCGGTGAGAATTATTTTTCCTGATTTTAATAGTCCCGTGTCGCGAATAATACGAAGGGCTTCACACATGGCAGCAATTCCACCTTTCATATCAGAAGCACCACTTCCGTACAATTTGCCTTTTTCCACCCGAGGCTCAACATAAGGTAAATGAACCGTATCTAAATGTCCGTCAAACTGTAGAGTTCTACCAGGTTGACCAGAATCGTAAGTCACAAACACAGCTGGTGACTCAGGCCAATTTGCTTCGGGTCGTTTAACCCTAAAATCGTCTTCCTCTAAGATTTCTGCTAATTTATCAGCCACGGACTTAGTACTTAAGGTGGGGCTAGGTATTCCAATCAGTTTTACGGCTGTATCAATTAAGCGTTCTATCTGAACTGCCTCGTTTAACTTTTTTTGTAAATAATTGTCCACTTAGAATTAATCTTGAACTCTATCCCCATAAGGCAATTTTAAAATACTACTTTTCCTGTGCTCTACCAGTCATGGGAACAAATTTAACCGGAATAATATTTTTAGTATTAATACCCTTTTTTGTTTTTGTATAAACTTTTAATTCCTGATAAACATCACCAACGGGAATCACTAGCTTTCCTCCCATTTTTAACTGCTTAATCAAAGGTTGAGGAAGGGCAGGTGGTGCAGCGGTAACAATGATTCCATCGAAAGGAGCCTCTTCCGGCCAACCAAGATAACCATCCCCCACTTTTATAATAATATTGCTATAATCTAAACGTTTGAAAGTATCCTTCGCACTTTTGGCAAGTTCGGGTACAATTTCAATTGTATAGACTGTATCAACTAATTCTGCGAGAATTGCCGCCTGGTACCCCGACCCCGTTCCAATTTCAAGGATACGATCTGTAGGTTTGGGATTTATTAATTCCGTCATTAAGGCAACAATATATGGTTGAGAAATAGTTTGCCCTTCCCCAATCGGTAAAGGATAATCATCGTATGAATACCTTTGATAATGTAAGGGCACAAATTCGTGCCGTGGAACATTTCGTAATATCTTTAATACATCGAAATTTAATATGCCTCGGCGCCTAATTTGCGATTCAACCATTTGATGACGTGCTTTAGTATAAGCATCTGTTCCTCCATATAGAGGTGAGTAATCGCGTACACCAAATAACATCAGAGGAACAGTGAGTAAGATATTAGTCAGAAACACCCAAACTTTTCTCATACCTACTTCCCTTTTGTCATCTTGCAGATCGAATTAAATTCTAAATTAACGCTACAGCCTTCGTCATTCCTACCGTCCATCCCCCATCAACAATGTAGGCTGCACCAGTTACAAAATCAGCTTCATTACCAGCAAGAAACAAGGCTACATTGGCGACGTCTTCTGGTTTGCCTATTCGTCCGGCAGGCGCAATTTTACCAGCAAATTCACGTCCCCCAGGATTTTCAGATAAATACGGTGCCGACATTGGCGTTTCAATCCAACCGGGGCAGATACAGTTCACTCTCACTTTATCTGGGCCATGATCAATAGCCATCGCCCGCGTTAATTGCATTGTTGCCCCTTTAGTGGCACAGTATCCGGCAACATCTGATTC